>JBBSAN010000078.1:0-14285 GCA_038252265.1 Chloroflexia bacterium | reverse complement strand
GAGCCAATACGCGGTTTCAATTTCAGCCAATGACCCCGGTTGCTCGGTAGTTTCGGCGTGCTACAGGGCTCCGTACCAAGCAAAGATGCTTACTTTTGCCAGCATTTTAGCGATTCGGTCTGTGGTTGCACAACCGATAGGATGAAGACAGTTTGTAGTGTTGCCATAATGGCAACGGTTCGAACCGTGATGACGCTGGGGAACGTGGGTTCCCGCTGCATGTTGCCTAGCGTCAGTACAGCGCCCAGGCACGAAAACCACCCCGGCGGGAGTGCAGCGGGATGAGGGGGTAACGGTGTTCAGCGAACAGGTAAATACAGGGGACTTGATAAGATAGGACGCAAGAAAGCGGGGTCGGGTAAACCCTGCTAATAAAAGGAAGAGGCCGCCGATGACCGGATCGCTACCATGTGGCTCGGGCTGGCTCTGTTTCGTGCCTGAGAAGTAGTTATGATGAGTCACATAAGAGCTATTATGTGATCCTTAGCTGTGCATAATACGCAGTATGTATCGGGCGGGGCGAAAGCCCCGTTTTAGTTGCAAACTTCCCTATAACGGTGGGGAAGACCGAATCCTTTGGGGGGCGGCGCGTCGTATAGAATGAACACGCATTTTGACCGCCGGCTAACCCGGACTGTCGCCCGGGCGACGCTCCAACCAAAGGGCACGACCGATGACAACCTCGTTGCTCGCTGCACTCCCGACCACGCCGCCCGCCGCCCCGCCCGCCTTCGCGGCTCTCGTGCAGGCGATCCGCCCCGAACTCCACCGTTACTGGGCGCGGATGGTGGGGTCGGTGGTGGACGCGGAAGCCGTGGTGCAAGCGGCGCGGGCGCAGGCGGATGCGGCCTTGCCCACGACCCCGGTGGCGACTATGCGCGGCGGGCTGTTTCGGATCGCGCCCAACAACGCGCGGGACCACCGGCGGTGCGCCCGCCAGCAGCCGGTGGCCTACCGGGACGAGCCGGCGCTGGTGGCGGATCTCGGCCCCCAACTGGAGGAGCCGGAACTGGGGGCCGTGGCCCGCTCGGTCTTTCTTCAACTCGCATCGAAGCCGCGCAGTTGCGGCATTCTCAAAGACGTGATGGGCGGCGCACTGGCCGAGATCTCCGAACTGCGCGACGCGACGATCCCGGAGATCAAGGCGGCGTTGCACCGGGGACGCGTCCGGCTGCGCGAGCTAGCCAAGCGCATCGATGCGGACGCAGCGGCTCCGTTGGACCCGCCGGAGCAGGCGTTGCTGCGGCGCGCCATGGCCCACTTCAACGCGCACGATTTTGACAGCGTGCGCGCCCTGCGGGCCGAGGAGGTGCGCTTGGATCTGGTCAACCGGCTAAAGCGCCGGGGCCGCGTCGCGGTGGGCGCGAGTATTTTCACCGCTACGAACAACTGGCGGCCTTTCATCTGGCCCTGGGCACCGTGGAGCAACGCCCCGCGATCCTGGTCGACCGGACCCACGAACCGGTGGCCCCGCCCGACTATTTCTGGTTGATCACCTGGGCGGGCGGGCGCGTCTCGCTGATTCGGGATTACCGCTACGTGGCGTATGTCATCCGTGATGCTGCAGTGGAGGCAGAAACACAATGTTGCAATGGATGATGGTCCGCTACACCGTTAAAGCTGACCGGGCCGACGAGAACGGCGGCTATGTTACCCGCGTGTTTGAGCAACTCCAGCCGGAACAGCCCGCCGGACTCCGCGATGCGTCGTTCAAGCTCGACGATGGGGTCAGTTTCATGCCCCTTGTGGGGGTGGACTCCGCGCTCGAACAAAACCCGCTGCCGCAGTTGGCCGCGTTCAAAGAATTTACCGACACCATCCAGGATCGCTGTATGGAACCGCCAGTGACCACCGGGTGGCAAGCGGGGGATCATAGGGCTGGGGGAACCGCTAAGCGCATCAGCGACAAGTTAAGGACTCGGCGGCGGGTGTCAAGTCGGGGAGGCGGGCTAACGCGCGGGGCCGCTTCTGCTTGAGTAACCCCAATCCGTGCGCGTCGGCGGCCAAATACCGGACGGGATCGGTCGTTTCGCCCCGATGATAGGCTTGCGTGAAATGATACAAGGCCCGATAGACCATTTCCAACGACAGCGCATCGGCAGGCTGGCCCAACTCGTCGGCCACTGCATCGCGCAAATCCACCAGGACGACATACAGGATCCACGTCGCCCACACTTGCACCGTGATGCCGTTCTCCCCGCCCGTCCAAAAATAGGCCAGGCCCAGCAGTCGTTTGACCACCGCAAACGCCTCTTCGATCCGCCAGCGCTGCCCGTAGAGCGCCACCACGTACTCGGCGGGCAACACCGTCGGGTCCAGCACAGTGGTTACATACCGATAGCAGTGCCCCTGGTAACAGACCTGAATCAGGCGCAGCGGGTGGGTGCAGGCGGTTCCGGCGCTGCCCAGCGTCACGATTTCATCGCGCAGGGTCGCGGTGTGCCGCACCACCCGCCGCACGCGCGTGGCTGCGTTCGTTTTGGCCCGCGTCAGCAGCCAGATCCCCCGCCCGGTCAGGTCGTCATACTGGGCATAGTTGACCCAGCCGAGGTCAAGCTGCAGCATAATCCCGGCGGGCACGGCGGGCACGACCCGCTCCCAGAAGCTTTGGTCATGGGCGGTAGGGTCCGGGTCATACCACACCTGGCCGGGCACGCGGGCGGCGACATCGAGCAGTCCGACCATGCGTCCGGCCAGCGGTGTGCCCACCATCTCGCGCAGCAACCCGGCATGGCGTAGCACGCCGTCGAGGGTCGAGCCGTCGAGCGCCCACACCCCGCCAAAGTGGGCCTGCGCCCAGGCCCGCGCGGGGGCCAGGGGGCGGGTGCGGGCGTGCCACCGCGCCAGAATCGGGGGCAAAATGGCGTGATAGACGGCGGCAAACAACTCGGCGGGCAGCGTTTGCAGGCGCTAACTCAGGGCCTGCTGCGACACGAGCAACGGGGCCGTCCACAGCAGGCCTTCGCGCTGGAGGAGGCGCACCGTTTCTTGGACCGTGCCGACTTGTCGCCAGATAAGCGAGAGGACGAAGGCCATCATGATCGGCAGGGTGAGGGTGCGTTCGCGCAGGCCGAGCGCGTGATAGGCATGCACCTGGGCCAGCGTCGCTGGATGGATCAGGTCGGTGAGGTGAGCTTCCAGGGTGGGATCGGGCGGGGCGACCACCGGGCGCTGCCGCCGGTCGCGTTGGATCGCCCGGGTATGGCGCACGGTGCTCTTAACCCGTGTGGATTTTTCAGGAGGGGTTGTCATAGCTCTATTCTACCAAATGGGACCCGTGCCACGCCCTTGACAAGGCCGCAATATCCTTAACTTGTAGCTGATGCGCTAAGCGCCGTTCCCGGCAGGCTGGGGGGGCACCCTCCCCGGCCTGCACCGACGAGGGGCGCAGCTATCAGGAAGAGGGGGTTACCACGTGAATACAGCAAGCGAACTATCGGCCAGACGGTGGGTGCTGGTGCTCACCTCTATCGCGGCGTGCATGATCGGTCTCGACGCACTGGTCGTCTCGACCGTCCTGGGCACGATTCGCCTGGCGCTGGGAGCCTCGATTGAGGCGTTGGAGTGGACGGTCAATGCCAATACGCTCAGCTTTGCGGTGCTGCGCATGACCTGTGCGGCGCTGGGCGACCGCTTCGGGCGGCGGAAACTGTTTGTGACGGGCCTGGGGCTGTTCGTGGCGGCCTCGGCGGCCTGCGCGGTGGCCCCCACCAGCGAGATCCTGATCCTGGCCCGCGCGATCCAGGGCGGCGGCGCGGCGCTGGTGATGCCCCTGGCGGTGACGCAATTGAGCCTGGCCTTCCCGCCAGAGCAGCGGGGCCGCGCCCTGGGCACCTTTAGTGGGGTGGCCGGGCTGGCCGTCTTGCTCGGCCCAGTGGTGGGCGGGGCCATCATCCAGGGGCTGGCCTGGCAGTGGATCTTCTGGCTCAACGTGCCCATCGGCGTCGTTCTGGCGCTGCTGGTCCTGCGCCAGATACCGGAGAGCTTCGGTCCGCGCACGGCTCCCGACGTCGGTGGCCTCGTGCTGGTGGCGGGCGCGGCCCTGGGGCTGGTCTGGGGGCTGGTGCGGGGCAACCAGGCGGGCTGGGCAGCCCCGAAGTCGTCGGCACGCTGGGGCTGGGCGTGCTACTGACGGGAGGGTTTATCGCCTGGGAACGGCGGGCCCCGGCCCCGATGCTCCCGTTGCGGTTCTTCCGCTCCCGGGCCTTCTCGGCAGGCAACGCCGCCAGCTTTTTGTTCTTTGCCGCGCTCTATGGTGCTGCTTTCTTCCTGGCGCAATTCCTCCAGGTCGGGCTGGGCTACAGCCCGTTGGGGGCCGGGCGGGGCCTGCTGCCCTGGACGATCATGCTGTTCCTGAGCGCGCCGTCTGCCGGGGTGCTGATGAACCGGTGGGGCGAACGGCGGCTGGTGGTGGGGGGTTGGTGCTCCAGGCGGTCGCGCTGGCCTGGATCGGGCTGATCGCCCGGCCCGGTCTCCCCTATCCCACCCTGATCGCGCCGCTATTCGTGGCCGGTTTTGCGGCGGCGGTGATTCCGGCCAGCCAGAACGCGGTGGTCAGCGCGGTGGCGGCGCGCGATATCGGCAAGGCGTCGGGAGTCTTCAACATGCTGCGCCAGTTGGGGGCGGCCTTCGGGGTCGCGATCCTGGCGGCAGTGTTCGCGGGAGCCGGGGGTTTAGCTCGGCCCAGGCGTTCAGCAGCGGCTTCGCGCCGGCGATGGGGGTCGCGGCGCTCCTCTCCCTGCTGGGCGGCCTGGCGGGCCTGTTCCTCCCCGGTCGGGACGCCCGCCAGCCCGGGCGACCCCTGGCGCAGGCTGCCGAACCGCGCCCGCCGGAACGGACCGAGGTGCGCGACCAAGAGAGCGTTCCGGCGGGGCATCCCAGATGACTCCCTAAGACTGTACCAACTAGGCCGTTATGCTAGTTCCAGCAACTTCAGGCACGGCTGGGCGAGGATTCTCTCCATCAGTAGTGTCTTTAGAGACCGGTTTTAGCCTTGTTCAAAAGAACTAGCATAACGGCCAACTAAGTTCTGGTAGCTCTATACAGTCTTGACGGTCAGTTAACAACCTATCAGAACTTAGCGTAAGTTTCGTGCGACCAAAGCATGATCCATGTTTCCGTGAGCGAAAATGAGCAGGTTGGAACCCCCTACCGAGCCGATTTCACCCTATCAACGCGCATCGGGTAACGGTCCAGGTCGTAACCCGCCATTATTTGGCCTATCTATTGTTATCTAACCACCTGGCTGGCCTTTTGAGTAGGCCTATCTTCGCCCGGAAGTGGCCCGGTGGGTCCTCAAACATCCGAAATGCCCCGTCAGGGTGCTCAATTTTGATCGCCAAAACATGATTTGCCCCGTAGTCGCACGAAACTTACGTTAGGGCGATCACCAAAATAACGTGACCTTGTAGCGAAGATGCGTTGCGCTCACCGGCATAATACCAGTCAGGTGCTGGTCAACTTATTTTGGTGGCCGCCCTAAGGCCAGCGAGAGGCTGCCCAATAGCAGACGCATTTTAGGGCAGCGCGCCCCGCATGGGCGCGCTGTGGCCGGAGCTGGTCCTGGTGAAGGCCGCGGCAGTTCCGCGTGGCCGTGCAGCGCGTCCGCCCTAGCGCGTTGCACGGAACCGTCCCTGCGTGGCCCGGTGTGCCCAATTTCGTGGTGCTGACTCTACCTATGGCGTTACTTTATCCAGGGACCAACCCCTTCCATCAGTAGGTTTCCGCTGTGCGCGTCAAATACCTCGGCGGCGCGCTGGTAGTGGATTGGAAGAGCACTGCTGGAGGGGCTGTTTAAAAGAAAGTCGCCACTGTATTGCACATAGCACAAGAGCGTGTCGGGATCGATCGCGCGGGCACCTGGTATCCGCAGGCGTAGCGCACCTTCTGTGAGGAATTCGATTTTGACGACCCCGATCGTTGTTGCGGACGCGTAATTACCGACGGCGTTGAGGTTGTGTGTTTGCTGGTAGCGGATGACATCCATTGCGGTAAAGGCGGGCGTTTGCGGCGCGGTGCCCTTCAGCGTCGGTTGAATCGCCGGGCTGCCCGTTACCTGCGTGGTTGAGCGGGTATCGGTATCGCTCTTGAATGCGGGAACCTGGGCCAGCTGCCCATCCGGCATCCGCATCGTCGAGGGACCGCCTCCCGCTGCCGGGGCGGCGGGGGTTGGTTGCCCGGCAGGCGCGACGGCCCCTGCCGCCGCCAGCACGGCCCCGTTCTCCTGGCCGCTCCGGGCCTGAAGTCCCCCCACCTGGCCCGCGAGTAGCAGCAGCAGGACCGTCCCAAAGAGATAGAAAGTGAGCTTGTTCACGCGCGTGTCTCCTTTTGCTTGTGTGGGGCCACTGCTGTTAGCAGCCGCAGCTTGTATAGAGTTCCCCGCCGGTGGTGGAATGGCTCGGCAGAATATGCCAGTAGGCCTGGAGCGGGACATCGCTACCGACCCCCGGATCAGACGCTTGAAAGTGGTACACCCCGTCATTGGACTGCCACTGGTTGTTGATAAAGGCGATCGCGCCGTTCGTGGATTGCGCGATATGGCTGTTGCCCATCAGCTGTGCGCCGATGACGGTATGATTCCCTGTCCAGGTCGCGCTGCCCATGCCGTTGGTCACCACGGTACTCCAATTGGTCGCCGCATTCCAGACTTGAACGAGCACCTGGTTGCTGGCCTGCCGGTTGCGGGTGATCTTGAATCCGGCGAAGTTCCCGTAATCGGCGGACGGGACGGTGGCGATGTCGTAGATCTGTTGGCCGCCTTCGGGCGGGGCCGTGCCCCAGAAGTAGCGCAACCCGCCATTGCGGTAGCCATACCCGACATCAATATAGGGTCGGGTACTCTGCACGCTATCTTGTAGCCAGAGCTGTTCATTCAGTTGGTAGTGATTGATCGTGTCACACGGATCGCAGGTCAGGGGTTGGACATAGATATAGGTGGCAGCCCCAAAGCTCGCGCCCTCCCAGCTGGTCGCCCCATAGCACAGCGGGCAGTTGTACGGTCCCGGTGCCGCATAGGCAGGGCCAGGCCCCAGGCTTCCCGGCAGGAGGGCCGATAGGACTGCCAACACGATGGCCGCCCGCAGGGCGGATACCCGATTGGTGCGGGTAGGCGTAGTACGGTATAAATGACGCAGCATACAAATCGCTCCTTCTTCTACTTATTGGGCCGCGAGGCCCATACTGGCTCCCGCTATCCGGCTTGGAGGGATAGCCGGGATCGGGGAATCGGCGCCTGTACAGCGCGCGGCCCGTGCCCGTGCCAGCTCCCGGTGGACGGCACGCGGTGGCTACTGTTATTAAAGCCGAAACACGGGTTCCGCCACCAGCGACAATGCGGAGAGTCATTCGACCCTTTTTCGAGCAAATGTGGTACAATAGGGCGAATGCTCCCCCCAGAGAAACCACCGCCCGGAGGACCTATCGTGGACGATCCCCCACCCTTTGCCGCCTGGCTGCGCGCCCAGCGCACGCAGCACGATCTCACTCAGGAGGCGCTGGCCGAGCAGGTTGGCTGCTCGGTGGACATGATCCGCAAACTCGAGTCGGCCACCCGCCAGCCGTCCGCCACCCTGCGCCGCCAATTAGTGGCCTGCCTGGCCCCCACCCCTAATCAGGTGAGCCGTGAGACGGAGGAGCCGTTCGGCCCCTGGCTCCGGCAACAGCGTAAGGCGCGGGACTGGACCCAGGACGATCTGGGCCAGCGGATCGGCTACACGAAGGACTCCGTTCATCTGATCGAAGTCGGCAAGATGCGCCCGGCCCGGCAGGCCGTGGCGAAGCTGGCCGAGGTCCTACAGATCGCGGCGGGGGCGCGGCCCGCGTTCCTGGCCTGGGCGCGTGGGGTCGGACCGGCAGCGCCGCCCGCGGCTCCCGTCCCCCCGGCGCGCCCGACCCCCTCCAATTTGCCCCGCCCGCTGACCTCTTTGCTCGGGCGGGAGGCCGAAATTCGAGCAGTCACGAAGCTCCTGGGTGCGGAGGCCGTGCGCTTGGTGACCCTGACCGGCGCGCCTGGCATCGGCAAGACCCGTTTGGCCCTGGCCGTCGCGGCGCTGCTGCGCGATCAGTTCGCGGATGGGAGTTGGTTTGTCGCCCTGGGGCCGCTCACCGATCCGAATCTCGTCGCGTCAACGATCGCTGCCGCGCTGGGGATCCAGGAGACCGCGACCGAGGCCGCGCCCGAACGGTTACGCAGCTACTTGCGCGATAAGCGCCTGCTGTTGGTGCTGGACAATTTTGAGCAGGTGCTAGCGGCGGGTGCCCTGGTGACCGATCTCCTGGGGGCCGCCCCGCAGGTGAGCGTGCTGGTCACCAGTCGGACACTCCTGGAGGTCTACGGCGAGCATGTGTTCCTCGTGGCTCCGCTCCAACTGCCCGATGCCCAGGTGCCACAATCACTGGACACCCTGATGCAGGTGCCGACCGTGGCCCTCTTTGTCCAGCGGGCCACGGCGATCCAACCCGGTTTCGCCCTGACGGGGGAAATGGCTCCGGCAGTCAGCGCCATTTGCCAGCGGTTAGAGGGCCTGCCCCTGGCTATCGAACTCGCCGCCGGACGTATGCGCGAGTTGGCCCCCGCCGCGCTATTGGCCCGCCTGGATCATCGGCTGGATGTGCTCCTGCGCGGCCCGCGCGACCGGCCCCCGCGCCAGCAAACCCTGCGCGATGCGCTCGCCTGGAGCTACGAATTGCTCACGGCAGCGGAGCAGATCTTATTATCCCGGCTCGGTGTCTTTGTCGGGGGCTGCACGGCGGCGGCGGTGGCGGCGGTGGGTGCTGCCGCCGCGCTGGCGGGTGGGGATGCCTCCCAGCCCGTCTCGCTGGCGACCGTGCAGGATCGCCTGCTGGCGCTCGTCGCGCAGAACCTGCTCCAATGTACGTCCGTGGCGGCGGCGGAGCCACGCTTCACCATGTTGGAGACGATCCGTGAGTACGCGCTGGAGCGGCTGGCGGCGAGTGGCACCATGACCACCGTACGCGAGCAGCACGCGGCGTATTTCCTCGCGTTCGTGGGGCGATCCGAACTAGGCGGCCTGGATCAGGTGGCCTGGTTGGACCGGCTCGACCAGGAGCATGATAATCTCCGGGCCGCCTTGACTTATTGCCTCGCAACAGGGGACACCGCCAGTGCCGTGCGTTTCGGGGCGGCGCTGGCGCGCTTCTGGTACACACGGGGCTATCTCAGTGAGGGGCGCCAGTGGCTTGCCCGGATCCTCGCGCTGCCTGCACTGGCCGACTCGCCCATCCCCTATGCCAATGCGCTCAATGGTGCGAGTGCCCTGGCCTGGGCGCAGGGCGACCAGGCTGCCGCGCGCACCTTTCAGGAAACCCATCTGGCACTCCAGCGGACCTTGAACGACCGGACGGGCCTGGCGACGGCCCTTTGTAACCTGGGGCTGCTGGTGAAGCAGATGGCCGATTACGCCACGGCGCGCACGCTGTATGAAGAAAGCCTGGCGATCCAGCAAGAGATGGGCGACCCGGCCAGCACGGCCACCATACTGCAAAACCTCGGCACGTTGGCCCACGCGGAAGGCGATTACCCAACGGCGCGGCCCTACTACGTCGAGAGCCTGGCCCAATATCGGGCCAGTGCCGATCTACAGGGGGTGGCGGGCATCCTCAGTGTCCTCGGCGAGTTGGCGCACGTGCAGGGAGACCAGGCCGAAGCCCGCGCCTACCTGGAGGAAAGCCTGGCCTTGGGCCGCACAGTGGGGGATCAGCGGGGGATCGGCTTCTCGCTCCAGTGTCTCAGCGGCGTCTGCCTGGCCCAAGGGACCTATACCGAGGCGCACCGCTATGCCCAGGAAAGCCTGCGCCTGCGTCAAGAACTGGGCGACCAGCCCGGCCTAGCCGATTCGTTGGAAGGGGTGGCCGCGTTGGCCGCCGTTGAAGGCCAGGCGCAGCGGGCCACACAGCTCTACAGTGCCACTGCCGCGTTGCGCCAGACGCTTGCGGCCCCACATGTGCCGCCCGACCACCTCATCCACGAACGGCTCCTCGCCGATCTGGAAGCGACCCTGGGGCCGGGTGGCTTCGCGGCGGCCTGGCAGCAAGGCCAGACCCTAGCGCGCAACCAGGTGCTCACCCTCGCGCAAACGGCAAGCACCGCAGAATGACCATCCGGCCCGATCCGGCAACCTGACCGATGCGATTGCGATCCCTTGTGACCCAGGATCGATCTTACTTAACGAACGGTCCTTTCGTTGGCTTGACAAGGGGTTGCTGGCGACTTGGGCGGAGGCTGGGCGGGGTATCGCTCACCCTGACCCTAGCAGTTTGTCGGAGAGGCGGCGCTCCAGCGGAAATGTGATAGAATAGCTCCATGACCCGCATCTTCCAAACGGTGGACTACGAGGCCATCCTCGACTCCACTGTTCCCGTGCGTGATTGCGTGCCGGAGACCCAGCTGGCCCGCTTCGTCGCCGATCTGGTGGCTCAACTCGATTTGTCCGCCTTCTATGCCCGCTATACTCTGCGCGGCGGGCACCCCTATGCGCCCGCCGTGTTGCTGAGTTTGCTCTTCGATGGCTAGGCTACGGGCGTCTTCAGTTCGCACAAGATCGCAGCGGCGACCTATGACCCGGTGCCCTTCCGCTTTCTGGCCGGGCACGGGCACCCTGACCACGATCCGCTCGCCCACTTCCGGGTGACCTTCCTCGACCGGTTGCCGGACGTGTTCCCCCCACTCTTGCTGCTGGCCCCGGCGGCGGGCGTCTTGCGCCGGGGCACCGCCAGTTTCGACGGCCCCAAGCTCCACGCCGCTGCCGCCAAAAGTAAAGCCGTCCGTTACCAGCGGCGGCTGGAACTCGAAGGGCGCGTGCGGGCGGAAGTGGCCGAGTTGCTGGCCCGCGCCGCGCAGGCCGACACTACCCCTCTGCCCGACGGCTTGGGGCTGGCGGACGAACTCGCCGACCGCGCCGCGCGCCTGACCCGGCTGGCCGAAGCCCAAACGGTGCTGGAAGCGCGGGCCGCCGCGCGCGACGCCCTGGCGCAAGCCGCGTATACGGCGCAAGTCCCGGAGCGGGAGGAGCGCGAGTCTGGGCCTGCGGACGCCAGGGAGCGATGGCCGCGATGATGGCGGGGAGGGTCGCCGCCGTCGGTTGGAGCGGGGCCGCCGGGGTCGCGGTCACCTGCACCCAGGCCGGGGCGGCGAGGCGCGCCTCTGTTGCGGCCAGCGTGTCACCCTCCCCGACACTCACCGCCGAATGCACCGCGATCCAGGCCCAGAAGTTGTCATGGTCTTTGCGCCCCGCCGCCACCCAGGGGGCAATCTGCGCCCGCCGCGCTGCACTCGGCACGGTGATGAGCAGGTGCGGCTGGGTATCGCCGAACCGGGTGCGCCACGCCCCGCAGCGGATCACGGCGGCCCAACGTTTCAGCTTGGCCGGCCAGTCCGCCACGCCTTCGCTCCCCTGGTCGTGTTCGAAAGCCCCGGTCCAAGTCGCGCCGTCGGGGAGCGTCAGCCGCAGCGCCCCGTCTGGTTCAACCCGTCCGTGGGGCACCGGCCCGTGCGGACGGGGCAACGGGTAGGGCAGGATCGCCCGGTGCTCCCCCCACCACCCTAGCGTGCTGGCTGCGGGTTGCCAGGCCCCGCCTCCGGTTAGCCACGTCACCATCAGCCAGCCCACGGCCAACGTGTGATCCGTCCACTGCGGGCTGAGACGCAGGTGGGCCAGCGCCTTGTGCCGCACCGGCGGCGGGTCGGTCTGGGGCAGGTAGCAATAGCCCGTGCGCCCCAGGGCGTAGTAATAGCGGCCATCCGGCCCTCGCTTGCGCACGAGAATGCGCGGTGTGCCATCCGGCCCGAGCAACCCGGTGAGCCGGGGCTGGAGGCTCCCCGCACTCTCCAGGCCATAGAGCCGCTGGAGCTGCGGCACGGTCAGCAGCCGGGCACTATGCAGGGCGACCAGCACGGCCACGTCGCAGCTGTCGGGGACACGTGGGCGCCAGAGTTTGGGCGCTTTGGTCAGAGCGCGCCCCATCAGACCCGCTGCTCCAGATGACATTGGGCGGCCACCGCGCGCAGCCAGTGCGCGGTGCGGGATTCGCCGTTGGGCACTTTCACCACCGCTGCCCGCAGCATCCCCACCCGCAGCTTGCCGACGAACGCGGCTTCCTCCAGACCACTGGCCTTCCAGAGCACGGCTGCCGCCTCCAGCAGATCGAGCGGGGGCGCGGCTCGGTCCCAGTGCGCACATTGTGCTCGCACCAGGGCCGCGATCTGCGCGCCGGGTGGGGGTGGCGTGGGGGCCGGAGGGTCCGGTGGTAAACACAGGGGGGCAGGCAAATGTGGAGTGCGGAGTGCGGAGTGCGGAGTATTAAGTTCGGAGTTGGCACTCACAGATCCTTGGTCCTGGGTCCTTGGCTGGGGGGTGGGGGTTGGAGGTTGGGGTTGCGGCGCAGCGTCACGCGCTGCTCGCGGCTCGCGGCTCGCTGCGCGGAAGAGATGGCCGTATTTACCACCGGGCCGATAGTGCTCTGGGTGCAGGGTCGGGCGCTGGCGGCGCGGGGGCACCCCACCCGCGCCGCGTGCCGGGCGGCGTTTGCCGTGCTGAACCAGCGCGCGCAGGCAGCCTGCCGGGTTCTGCACCGACGGGCTACTCTCGATATGGGCCACCAGTTCCGCGACATAGCCCGGCCCGTGCCCACTCGCCGCCGCAAGGATAGCCGTTTCCTGCGCCTCCCCTGTGTTCATCCCGGTCGCCTGCACAATCAACTCCGCATCCGCCGTAATTTGATCGACTTCCTCAGAGAGCATTGTATCACCACCCTCCCCTCCTTCCCAGGAGGGGGTTGGGGGTGGTTGTTCTCGTTCTTGTGGATCTTTCTCCAGTTGATCTAACTCCACGAATGTTTTGTTCGGTCTAGGGCGCACAGAATTTGCGTTCTGGACCGCACGTTTTTTTCGTTCTGGGCCCGGTTCCGCGTTGGCCGTGCGCAACGTGCTGCGGTGGACGCGGTACGCATTGGTATGCCCCTGGCCGCGGCGGGTCGGCTCGACCAGCCCCGCCGCAGCCAGCAGTCGCAGGGCGCGGCGGAGCGTCGGCTCGGAGACCCCCACCTCGGCGGCGAGCCGGGCCTGACCGGGGTACGCCAGGTCACTGGGGTCGCGGTAACTGAGCAGCACATCGTACGTGGTTTTGGCGACCGGAGGCAACGTCGGGCAGCGGACCACGCTGAGAGGCGCTTGCACAAAGAACTCGGGTTGCGCGGGCGGGACGTAGCCCGGGGCGCACGAGGATGACGGCATCGCTGGCTCCTTTTTGGGGTAGGCGGAGCCATCCTCCCCTATTGACAACACGCCGCTCTATCTGCTATGATGAACCCAGCAGACAAAGCACCGCCCTCCACAAGGGGTGGCTCCATTTTCGAGAGACCCGCGTTCACGCTTGGTGGCACCGGACGCGGGTTTCGTGTGTCTGGCTCCAGCAGCTGCTGGAGCTATTTGTTTGTGCTGGGGCAGGCGCAGCGGGGCGTCCGGGGCGACCGACCTCAGTGACTCAGACTCTAGCACAAACACAAAACTTGCGCTAGATCTCAGGCGAATTCGACTCGATCAAGATTTGTTGCGCGGCGAGGGGATCGCCGCAGCGGACCCCTCGTCGTGTGCTATTCGCAGCATACCACAGCTCGATCCCGAAATGCTAGCCCCCGCGGCGATACCATTGCTATAGCTTGGCCTATACCGTTGGTATAGGTGGCGCTGCCCCCACGCCAGGAGGGGGCTACCGGGCGAAGAACAGGGGCGCGAGCTGGGTCATGAGCGGGAACAAGGGTTGCGCTGCCCAGGTGGCCACCGCGATCGTGAACACCACCCGCGTACTGGTGAGGACGATCGCAGCCTGGCTCACCCGATCGGGGACGCCCGCCAGGCGCTTCCAGGCGATCCACGGCCCCCGGCCCCCGGCCATTTCCAGGCCCCCAGCACGACCACTAACGCCGCTATCGGGCCGGTCGGGGCTGTTCCCACCAGCACTCCCAGGCCGACGAGCAGCAGGGCGTAGCGCCGCAACGCGTCGGTGGCCTCGCGGGTCTGCTCCTGGTACGCCGCCCATTCCGCCGCTTCCTGCCGGGCCAGCGCGCGGTCGTAGAGCAGCAGCCCGACGAGGCGCGTCTCCAGCGCGGTCGCCGCCGCCGCTTGCTGATCGCGTACCGCCGGCAGGAGCCGGGCGAGCAGTTGCGCGGCCAGGTCGGGTGCCCTTTTCGGGAGCGGGGGCGGGCCGGGGGGCGGCGGGGCGGGGGGGGGCGCCGCCGCGGCGGGGGGGGGGGCGGGGGCGCCCGGCGGG
>JBBSAN010000077.1:0-14312 GCA_038252265.1 Chloroflexia bacterium | reverse complement strand
TCGCTGACGTCAGGTGGGGCGTTGCCGTGGTCGAACACCGCCACCGCCAGCGCATCCACCTGCGGGTCTACCCCGAACCCGGCCACCGCCTGGAGGATTGCCTCCGGGTCAAAATCGCGCATCGTTACCCGCGCCGCGCCCCGCGCGACCAGCCCCGCCACCTCGGCCTCGTCCACCACCTGCACGCCCATCGCGGCGATCTTGATCGGGTCGTCGTCAAAGGTCAGCGCCGCCGGGTGGGTCGCCGCCAGGGGCAGCCCCGCCGCCAGGTGGTCGTTCGCCGCCCAGGCGCACGGCCCCCCGCCCATCGTCACCCCGTCCAGCACCACGGCCTGCCCCCGTCGCGTCGCCGCGCGGATCTGCTCGCCCACGACAACGGTGGGCGATGGCAAGATCAATTGCACCGCGTTTTCCAACTCTTGCTCGCTGTCAAAGAGCAAGATATCCTGGGTGCCGGTACCAATATCAACAGCGAGAATACGCATAGGCGGGTGACGAGTGGTCAGTGGTCAGTAGTCGGTGGTCAGTGACGAGTGATTGGTGGTTGGTGGTTGGTGGTTGGTGGTTGGTGGTTGGTGGTTGGTGGTCAATGATTGGTGGTCACTGACCACTGACCACTGACCACTGACCACAAGTCGGCGTGTTGCACGGGCATTTCGTGGCCGAGCAGATGGGCGACGACGGGGGCGACCAGGGCCGGGTCACCGGTGGTGGCGATCTGGAGAGTGCCGGGGGTGTGAGACTGGGTGAGCAAGCCCCGCAACGCCAGCACCTCGACGGTGTGCCGTGCCACGCCTGCGCCCGAATCCAGCACCCGCAGCTTGTCACCATACAGCGCGTGCAGCAGCGGGCGCAGGAACGGATAGTGGGTGCAGCCCAGCACCAGCACGTCCACCCCCGCCACCACCAGCGGATCGACCGCCGCCACCAGCGCCGCGCGGGTTGTCGCAGCTTCCAGCGCGCCCGCCTCGACGGCAGGCACCAGCCGCGGGCTGACCGCCGTGATCACCTCGACCCCCTGCGGGGTGGCATACTGCGCGATCACATCGGCCAGCAACGAGCCGCGCAGGGTGCCCGGCGTCGCCAGCACGCCTATACGCCGGGTCTGGGTCTGCGCCACCGCCGGTTTCACGGCGGGCACCAACCCCACCACCGGCCAGTCGGGCCCGGCCCAGGCCCGCAGTTGCGGCAGCGCCGCCGCCGACGCGGTATTGCAGGCCACCACCAGCCCCTTCGCGCCCCGGGCCCGCATCCAGGCCGCGCAACCCTCGGACAGGGCGGCGATCTCGGCCAGCGGGCGGGGGCCATAAGGGCAATGGGCGGTGTCGGCCAGGTAGAGCAGGTCTTCGTGCGGCATGGCCCGCCGCAACTCCTGCACCACCGACAGCCCACCCACCCCCGAGTCGAAGACTCCGAGCGGCCCGTCCCTGTCACCATGTTGAGGCCGCAGCCCGCCTTCCCGCACCTTCTCCCTCCTATCGCCGTGCCCAGTATGCCCCGAAGCAGGCGCTTTGTCAAGCCATAGCGGACCCAACAGTCGCACGAGCCAGGGCACGAAAGGCGGGTCTCCCTCCGCATAGCCTGGATGGTGTTAAGAATTTGTTACCAATAGATGGTAGTACTAATGTGAATAGATGGAAAGATATTTCTGCTATGTGTTCATCGGATTGTTTTTTTTTATTGCTAAATTGTAGTAGGAGAAAAACATGGTTCCGGATGGGGCGGGTCACGCAGCCTCTAGCCGACGATAGAGCCGCCGGGGAGATGGACCAATCAGCGGCGCGGCAGCCTGGTTGCCGAGGCTCTCAGTAGAAAGGAGCGACTGTTCCAGGGTTGACGATAAAACGGGTCTTGGAGAGGCCGCAGATCATTATCTATTTCAACATAGTAATTTTTGCCGCGTGGAAAGATTTGCAGTGAGTCGGGATCTCAGGGGTACCCAACTATCGCCATCTTGTGTGGAGCGTCTGGTGTCTGGATCGGGGGGTTTAGGCCGGCTGTGGCGCAACATGCACGATTAGGGGACCGTGCGGGCAGGATCGGATACGCCGTAAGCGCATCCCCTGCAACTCGATGAACATTCAGCGAAAGAGGAGAAACGACCCATGACTCGTTTTAACACCACCAAATATGCGCTGTTTTTCTTGCTCCTGGGAGTGATGGCGCTCGTCGCCGACACCGTGCCGCCGCCCGTCGGGGTCTAAGCGCCGGGCCAACGCGAGCGACAGCAGCCCCATAGACCAGAAAGCAGCACAGCCGTTGCGGCATAAGGCCGCAACGGCTGTGTTGTTTCATTGGGATAACGATTGCGCCGGGGATCAGGCCGCTTCGAGTTCTCGCCGGGGTTGGTTACCGGCCCGCCGCTGGGCCGCTGCCTCCACAAATGCCTGGAACAGGCGCAGCGTCCACTCGTGCTTCTTCACCATCTCTTCGGGGTGCCACTGCACGGCCATAACGAAGAAGTGATCGGGGCTTTCGACCGCCTCCACCAGATCGTCGGGCGACCAGGCCGTAGCGATCAGGCCGGGGGCGACCCGCTTGATCGCCTGGTGGTGCGAGGTGTTGACCCAAACCCGGGTCGCTCCGGCAATCGCGGCCAGGCGGCTGTTCGGAGCGACGCGCACATCGTGGGCCAGGTAGTCGCGGATTTTGCGCTTGAACGACTCACGGTGATCGAAGACGGTGGCATACTCGCTCGGCAGATCTTGCCAGAGGGTGCCGCCCATGACCACGTTCAACACCTGCTCGCCACGGCAAATACCGAATACCGGCATATCGTCGGCCAGCGCCCAGCGCAGGAGAGTGACTTCCACCCAGTCCATGCCATCGTCGGTCGGGTCCAGCTTCGGGTGCGGCTCTTCATTATAATACCGGGGATGGATATCCACCCCACCGGGCAACATGAATCCGTCGAGCATCTCGTAGATTTCGCGCAAGCTTTCAATGTCTTCGACATGGGGGATCAGCAACGGAACCCCCCCGGCAGCCATCACGGCTTTGTTATACGACTGGTTCAGGCTGAACCGCGGGGCGTGCAATCCGGCAGCGTCATGGTCACTCATGGCAGCGATACCGATAATCGGGCGACTTCCCATTCTTCTGACTCCCTTGCTCGCTTCTAAGCTAGAGCCGATGGCCTGCGATCGATGCCCACCAGCCCGGCGAATGATCCATGTGTCCCCAGTCTAGTTAATAGCATCGAGTATGCCACGAGGCTCGCGCGCCGTTTCCGTGGCCGATAGACGATTCTATAAGGTGCAGTGTAGCACCCGCCTCAGGAGTTGTCAAGGTGACTTCCGTACCAGGCTGGCAGGCTATTAGTCCGGGCGGGCCAGGTGCCTGGGTCCCGGCAGGTTTCTCCCCGCTTTTAACAGGCTAATCAATTTTCTTAATCCTGGAATCAATACTTCTAAAGTCGTAGGCCCAAACTATTGACAAAAAACCAAAATTGTATTAAGATTATCAACGAGGATATTGATAATCTTGATCGGCAGCAAACGAGCCGCCGGTCCCACGTTAAAGGAGATTGCCATGAACATGAAGATTGCTAGTTGGAAGCTCTCGGTACAGCTTCGCCACCAACCCAACACCCCGACCACCGACCCGACCGAGCAGCGCGTGCAACGCCTGCGGATGAACGAGCAGATCGCCCGGAGCCGGGAGCAGACCCAGGCCCAGTGGATGCTGATGGGCGGGCCGCAGAGCCTGTAACCGACCAGTAGAAAAGCCCCGGTGCGGAACGGTTCGCGCCGGTTGATCCAGGCCAGTCAATCAACTAACGAGGAGTTAACCTGCATGTATCCGGTTCCTGGGATTTGCCCCGTCTGCGGGGATGAATTGTCGGTCACGCGGCTGCATTGTGGGCGCTGCGCCACCACCCTTGAGGGGTTATTCACCCTGGGGCGCTTCCACTATTTGACCCGCGAGCAGCAGCAGTTCATCGGCATCTTCATCAAGTGCCGGGGCAAGATCAAGGATGTCGAGCAGGCCCTCAACATCTCCTACCCGACGGTGGTCAAACTGCTCGATGAACTGGTAGCCGCGCTGGATGTGGACAGCGACGAGAGCAGCGAGCCGCCGCTGCCCCCTGCCTCGGTCGCACTGCCGGAGATCTCGGCAGAGCGGCGGCGGACGATCCTGGACGACCTGAGCAACGGGCGGATCAGCTCCGCCGAGGCGTTGCGCCTCCTCCAGGGGGGCGAAGAAGCGCCGGTAGCCCCGGCAGCGCAGGAAGCCGCGCCGCATGTCGAGGCCCCGCCGGTCACTGTGGCCGCGCCCCAGGACGACGAAGACGAAAGCCTGGTTTCGGTTCCGTAAGCAGGCACCGAACGGACGACCCGGCCTGGAGGTTCCTGACGGGAGCCTCCATCACACGGAAGGAGTGTACCACCGTGTTGAACGAACAGTCCAAGCGCACGAATCCCCTGACGGTCCTGGGGATGCTGGTTGTATTTGCCATCGCGGTCGCCTGGTTAATACCTGGCGCGTTAAGCGGCGATCTGCTCTGGTTCGCGGGCGGCGTGAGCGAACAGCCCAGCAAAATCACCATCTGGAACAACAGCACGCCGACCACGATTGCCGCAGGCGATGCCGACTATGCGCCCATCACCGCCGCCGTGAACGAGGCCATCGGTCATATTTATGGCTCCTCCGATTACGGCCCTTCAGATAAGACGATTGCGGAATACCGCCAGAGCTTTTCAATTGAGGTCTTCTACGACCAACCCTTGCAGATTCACAGCCGGTTCAACCTGGGGCACCCGCGCCAGATCATGGTGCCGCTGACCAGCAGCGGCTATACCGAAGGCCGCTTCTTCATCGGGGCCGAGGGTGCCTACCGCGCCGCCGGGCCGCTGACCAAGGGCCTGCCGCCTGTGCGCACCGCTGTGGAAACGGCGCTGAGCCACCACGGGGTGGCCGCGCCCACCGCCAGCGGGACTAATCGCTAATTCGTGGGGGACGGCAGAATCTCCCCACCATCAGGCTTGTGAGGAAATCGCGATGAGTAGTACACGCAACAGCACCGAAGAGCGCCGCCCGCCGGGAGACAAGCAGGTCACGTTCCTGGATGTTTTGCGCAACGGCAGCTTTCGTAACCTGTGGCTCGGCCAGATTATCTCGCAGATCGGGGATTATTTCGTCTTCCTGGCGATGATGGTCATCGTCAGCGGCTTCTCGACCAATCAAGACCAGATGACCCTGGCCGTGTCGGGCATGGTCATCGCCTTCACCCTGCCGCGCCTGCTGCTGGGGATGCTGGCCGGGGTCTTCGTGGACCGCTGGGACCGCCGCCGCACCATGCTCGCGTCGGACCTGATTCGGGCGGGGCTGACCCTGCTGCTGATCCCGGCCTTCCTGGCCCAGAGCCTCCCCGGCATGTACGCCCTGGCCTTCGTTATGTCGGCCATCGGCACGCTGTTCATCCCGGCCAAGGGCGCGCTCATCCCCCGCCTGGTGCCGACCGAGCAATTGCTCTCGGCCAACTCGCTGTCGCAAACGTCGCAAATGCTGGCGACCCTGATCGGCCCGGCGCTGGCCGGAGCCACGTTCGCCCTGGTCGGCAACGGCAACCAGTGGATCGCCTTTGTCGTCGACTCGCTCTCCTATCTGGTCTCGGCCTTCGCCATCTGGCGGATGCAGGTGCCCCCGGCCCCGGCAGGCGAACCGGTGGACGCCCCGGCGACGACGAGCGGCGCGGTGCGCAAGGTGTGGGACGAGTTGCTGGTGGGGCTACGGGCGCTGGTGCTGAACCGCGCCGTGGCGACCCTGGCAATCGTTGGTGGGATCACCATGCTGGGGGTCGGAGCGATCAACGTGCTCTGGCTGGTGCTGCTCAAGGTGCGCTTCGGGTTCGAGGCGAACGAGCTGGCCTGGCGCGTGTCGATCATGGATATCGTCTTCTCGGTCGGCATGATCGCGACGAGCGTGATCGTGGGCAACTTCCTGGCGCGGGTTGCGCCCAAGTGGCTCGTGGTTGGCAGCCAAATCGGGGTGGGCGTCGGGGTCATCCTCTATCCGCTCCTGCCCGACTACTGGTCGATGGTCGTGTGCATGATCATCATCGGCGGCGCGGTCGCCCCGATCAACACCGGGGCCAGCACGCTGATGCAACTCGTGGTGCCCAACGATCAATTGGGGCGGGTCGGCGCGGGGATGAACACCGTCACCGACGCGGCCTCGCTCATCTCGATGAGCCTGGCCGGGGTGCTAGGGGCCACGCTGGGCATCCCGCTGGTCTTCCTGCTCGGTGGCCTGCTCTGCATCGGCGGCGGCTTGCTGTCCTGGGTCATGCTGCCCGGCCTGCGGGTATCCGCTGTGCCGCCCGCCCCGGCGCACGAGGTGCCGGCGGAGACGACCCGACTGAAATCTGTTGCGTGATGCGTGATGCGTGATGCGTGATGCGTGATGCGTGAATTCAGAAAGATCAATCTAAACTATCGGCCATACGCAATACGCAATACGCAGTACGCAATACTTGTCACGCATCACGTTTCACGTTTCACGCAGCAGACGAGGAGGGCAAACCAGTGGCATACGAACCACCACCGAACGGGTTCCGCACCTTTCTGATTGTCTGGGTCTCGCAGTCGGTGTCGGTTTTCGGGAGCGCGCTGACCTTCTTCGCCACGACGATCTGGCTGACGCAGGTGCTCTATCCGCAGCCGGAGCAGAAGCCGCAACTGGCGCTGGCGCTTTCGGCCATCGCCCTGTCCTTCGCCGTGCCAACGATCCTCATCGCCCCCATCGCCGGGGCCTGGGCCGACCGCCACGACCGCAAGCGGACGATGATGGGGATGGACTTCATCAGCGGCTGTCTCAGCATCGTGCTGGCGACCCTGATGGCAACCGGCCTGTTGCAGCTATGGATGTTGATCATGCTGGAAGCGTGCTTCGCCACGGTAGCCGCGTTCCACGGGGCCGCGTTCGACACGTCCTATGCCATGCTGGTGCCAGAGAAGCAGTTGCCCCGGGCCAACGGCATGATGCAGACGATCTGGTCGCTGTCGGGCATCCTGTCGCCGGCACTGGCTGCAGGTATCATCGCCTTACCCGCCCTGGCGCGCCAGGGGGTGGTGCCGGGCGGGCTGGGCGCGGCACTGGCCCCGCTCAAGGACGGGTCGCCCATCGCGATCAGCGTGGACGCGATTACCTTCTTCATCGGCTCGGCCACCCTGCTCTTCCTGAGCATCCCGTCGCCTAAGCGGAGCGACCTGAGCGCGGAAACCGGGAAGCCCAAGGTGAGCCTGCTGGCCGACGTGCGCGAGGGCGCCCTCTATATCTGGCATCGCCGCCCGCTGCTGTGGCTGCTCGGCACGTTTACTGTCGCCAACTTCGTGGGTGGGCCGCTCGGCGTCTTCTTCCCCCTGTTGGTCAAGTACGACCTGGCTGCCGATTGGACGAGGCACGGCTTCACGCTGGAAACGGCGCTGGCGCTGCTCAGTACGGCGTTCAGCCTCGGCGGGGTGATCGGTGGGGTCCTGATCAGCACCTGGGGCGGGTTAAAGCGGCGGCGGGTGATCGGCGTGTTGATCCCGATGATCATCGGCGGGGTCGCGCAGGTCGCTTTCGGGTTGTCGCCGTTCATCTACGTAAGCGCGGCGCTCTGCATCTTCATCAGCGGCGTGACGCCGATCATGAACGCCCACTCGCAAGCGATCTGGCAAACGCAGACGCCCCGCGAATTGCAGGGCCGGGTCTTCTCGGTGCGGCGGGTCATCGCCCAGTTCACCTGGCCGCTCAGCACCGCCCTGGCCGGGGTGGCCGGGGGGCTGTTCAACCCCGGCCTGGTGGTGGCCGTCCTCGGCGGGATCCTGGTCCTGTTCTGTGTCGCGCAGTTGTTCAACCCGACCCTGCTGCGCGTGGAAGACAAGGCGTGGCTCGATGACCTGGCGGCCACCCACGCCCCACCCGCCATCCCCACCCCTGCCCAGGTGGAAGAGGATGTGCTACGCGAAGCCCGCAGCATCACTCACACGGGTGAAGCCGCCGGAACCAAATAACGGAATCCCTGGGATATGCCTGTTGACGAACGGGCAACCGGAATCACAATTACCAGCAGTGTGTCGTACACAAGATAAAGGAGAAAACCAATGAGCGAGGAACAAATGCGGGTACTCCGCATGATCGAAGAAGGCAAAATCACCGCCGAGGACGGGTCGAAACTCCTGGGTGCGCTGAACGCCCCTCCGCCGCGCCCGGCAGCCAATGTCGGCGGCGGGCCAACCGGGCCACTGCCCCCCCCACCCACGAGGCCGGGCATGCCGCCCATGCCGCCCATGCCCCCGATGCCCCCGATGCCCCCGATGCCGCCCCGGCCCGCTGGGATCAGCGACCGGGACTGGGAGCGGGTTGAACGCGATTACGAACGGGCCATGCGCGATCACGAGCGCGCCGTTGATCAAGCGACACACGAATATGACCGTGCCCGCGAGCGGGTCGAGCGTGAGCAGGAGCGCGAGCGGGCCCGCCGCGAACGCGGGCGCGGGCGCGCCAGTGTGGCGTTCGGGGGGCCGGGCGATGTGTTCTGGGGCGAACGCCGCCGGGGTCCCCGCGATACCGGGCCGCTGCCTGAAGAAGGGCCGTCGCCCGGCGGATCACGCTCGTTCCGGGTGCGCGTGACCGATGTTCGTACCGGCAAGGTCAAGGTAAATGTCAGCCTGCCGCTGGGCCTGATCGACTTCGGCCTGAAGCTGGGCGCAAAGTATGTGCCGGAAGAAGCAGGGTTCAATATCGAAGCGATCCGCCAGGCGGTGCGCTCGGGGATGGTCGGTAAGATCATCGCGGTGGAAGACTCGAATGATGGCGAGCGGGTTGAGGTCTTTGTCGAGTGATTACCCTTCCCGCCCCGGCCCCTCGCCACCCCCTAACCACGACACTGGACGACCCGGACGCGCAACGCGCCGGCAGCATTAAAGGAGGTCATCATATCATGCCTAATGTAGCAGAGAGCAAAGAACGCACCCTGGACCTGCGCAGCCTCGAAGGTACGCCGCGCCTGACGGTCCAGCACCACACCGGCGATGTCAGCATCCAGACCTGGGATCGAGCCGAAGTCCTGATCCGCATCCCCGACTACGAAGATGGAGATATCGAGGAAATGCTCCAGATTCGCCAGGAGGGCAGCGAGATTCGCGTCAGCAGCAATCTGGGCGACGGAGGCCACCGCCGCTGGGAGAAGCATGGCCGCGCTATCGGGCGGCAGGTGGAGGAAGCCTTGCGCGAAGGCGACTTCGCCAGTATTGGCGAACAGATCGGGCGCTGGGTTGAGGGGATGCGCGGCCCCCGGCCTGACATCGACATCGAGATTACGATCCCGGCGGCCTGCGATGTGGCGGTACGTAGCCTCAGCGGCGAGATCCAGATCAGCGGCGTGACCGGCAACATTTACCTGGAAACGGCCAGCGGCGACAGCCACCTGTCGGGCAGCCAGGGTAACCTGTTGGTCAAGACGGCCAGTGGCGGGTTCGAGGCCACCGGGTTCAGCGGGCGGCTGGGCGTGCGTACCGCCAGCGGCGACGTGAGCATCCGGGGCGGCGTCCTCCAGGCGTTCAACATCGGGTCGATCAGCGGGGACATCGCCCTGGCCGGACAGATCACGCCCGACGGGGAGTATGGCATCCGCACCACCAGCGGCGATACGCATCTGGCGCTGCCCGCCGACGCGGCCTGCACGGTGCAGGTCCGCACCGTCAGTGGCGACATTGACTGCGAACTGCCCTACCAGCGCACGCGGGAAAGCCGCCGCCACATGGCGCTCGCCATCAACGGCGGGGGGCCGACCGTGCAGTTCGGCAGCATCAGTGGCGACCTTTCCATCACCCAACTGTCCGATGCGCCCGCCGCCAGTGCCGCCGACATCGACGCGACCCAGCGCCTGCGCCGCGAGGACGCCCCGTTCGGGTTCGGAGACGAGGTCGGTGACTCGTTCCGCCTGTCCGACGCCGGTGCCACGACCACCCCCCGCCAGTCCGCCGAAATGGCCGTGCTGGAAGCCATCGAACGCGGCGAACTGACCGTAGACGAGGGCCTGGCCCGCCTGAACGAGCTGCAATAAGAGCGACGAGTGATGAGCGATGAGCAATGAGCGATGAGGTTGTTTAAAACGCAGAGATCATCGCGCGCCGCTCCTCACTGGGGACCATGAAGAAAGGCCCACTGCCAGATGCAGTGGGCCTTTCTCATGCCTCGTCGCTCATCACTCATCACTCATTGCTCATTGCTCATCACTCATTGCTCATTGCTCATTGCTCGTCGCTGCGCCGATGGCCTCGAAGGCGGCGAGGGTGTTCTGAGAGGCGGCATTGTAGGCAACCATGAGGGCACTGCGGATGGCGCGGGGGTTGGAGCGTCCGTGGGCCTTGACGACCAGCCCTTGCACCCCCAGTACCGGGCCGCCGCCATACTCGGCGTAATCCATGCGCCGACGCAGCCGGTTGATCGCCGGGAGCGCCCCCACCGCCAGGAGTTTGCTCAGCGCGTTCCGCCCCAGTTCTTCGCGCAACAGCGCCGCGACCAGCGCCCCGACTCCTTCGACGGTCTTGATCACCACGTTGCCGGTGAAGCCGTCGGTGATCACCACGTCGGCGGTGCCCGCCGGGATGTCCTTTCCCTCGACCATGCCGATGAAATTGAGATCGGTGGCTTTGAGCAGCGGGAACGCCTCGCGCACCAGTTCGTTCCCTTTCATCTCTTCCTCGCCGTTGCTCAACAGGCCGACCCGGGGCCGCCGGATACCCAGCGCCCGCTCGGCATAGAGGGCGGCCATCTGCGCCCACTGCACCAAAAAGACGGCGCGGGCATCGGGCGTGGCCCCCACATCGGCCATCATCACCGGGCCGTGGCGGGCGGGCAATACCGCCCCCAGGCAGGGCCGATCAATGCCCTCGATGCGGCGCACAATAAACAGCGCCGCCGACACCACCGCCCCGGTGTTCCCCGCCGAGACCATCCCGTCTACCTGCTTGTCACGCAACAGGTTCATCGCCACCACCAGCGACGAGTCGCGCTGCCGCCGCCAGGCCGTCGAGGGGTTGTGCTCGTCCATCGGGATGACCGACGCGGCGGGTTCGATAGGCACCTGTAGCCCTTTAGTGTCGTGCTTCGCCAGTTCTTGCTTGAGCACGTCGGGCTGGCCTACCAGCACCACTTCCATACCGAACTCGCGGGCCGCCGCTATCGCCCCGGCCACCGGTGCCGCCGGGGCATCATCCCCGCCCATCGCGTCTAACGCTATCCGAATCACGATTGCTCCTGGGAGGCAGTATCTGAGCGAGCCTCCCGCCCAACCCCCGCTATCTACCCACCGCCCCGCAAGAACGGTGCCTGCAAACGCTCAGTCGGCCAGCGGGGCCGTTGCGGGCGGCTGGCCCACCCGGTCCCGCATGGCGTTCGCCAGGGCCATAAAGTTGCCTGCTTCCGGCGGTGCCCCGTCGTTGCCAAAGTCGCTCAGGAGCGCCGCCGTCTCGGACAGCACGATCAGGGCATACTTGCCCTCATACTGCCCGCCGGTCATGCGCCCCCACGACTCCGCCGTGCTGATGATCGAGTTGATATGCAGTTGCGCGACATTGGAGCGGCTGACGCCGCCGCGCAGGCCGGGCGGGAGGTTCGCCACCAATTGATCCCGCCCCTCTGCCGTCCCGGCCCAGCCCGCGTTGGCGATGTTCTGGGCTAGCAACCTCCGCCCCTGCGGGGTCAAGGTCAGCCGCCCATTACTGACAACAGCCATCTGCGGCGGCTCAATGGTGGGGATCGCGGGGGTCGCCGGGGTGCTGGTTGGCTGCGTGGACGTGTTCGCCGAGGCAGGCGTCGTATTACCGCTGCCTGTGCTGGATGGTTGCCCGCCCCCGGCGATCAGCCCGGCAGCTACCAGCCGGTCACGCATCGCCTTCAGGTCGTTCCGTGCCGGGCGCTCTTTGATCGCCCCATCGATCAGCCGCGCCAGGGCGTCGCCTCCCTGCACCTGGGTCCAGTTGACGATCCCCTGCGCCAGCGACCGGGTATCATTCGCCTCGGTCGGAATCAAGTTCAGCGAGATGTTGAGGTAGAAATCCGTGAGCTGCGCCAGGTCGCTGCGGCTGGGGAAGGCCTGGGTCAGGAGGTCCACCAGATCGCGCTTCACAGTGGGGTCGGTGGGTGGGGGAGTGGCCGTTGCGGAATTCGTGCTGCTCGTGGTGGAGGTGCTGGAAGAGGGAGTGCCGGACCCGGTATTTGTGCTCACCGGGGCGGTAGTGCCACCTTTGACCTCATCCGCCACCAGCGTATCCAGCCCGGCGCGGGTGAAGAGGGCCGGGATGCCCCAGTCCAACTGATCGGGATACTCGGTGAGCAGCGCCTGGCGGGCGCGGGTCAGGCTACCATCAATAGGGTTGCCGACGCTGAGTTCGCGATAAAATTTACTCGCCAGCAGCACGGCACTGTCATCGCCCACCGCTGCCTGCATCGCGATCACCGCAGGAGTAAAGCGGGCCAGGTTCAACCCCAGCGAAGCATAGGCATTGGTCACCCCGCCCATCGCCGTTTTGCAGGAATTGAGGAAGACCAGGCGCAACGTCGGATGGTCTATCAGGCCAGGGCGAAGCTGGCTGGCGCGCACACTGCGCGGGGCCGCCCCGGGAGTTGGCTCGAACAGCAGCACGCCCTCTTGAAGGGTGGTATCAAAAGTGCCGTGGCCGATATAGTGCCAGACATGATAGCGACCATTCTCCAGAGTATCCAGTAGATCCTGCGGGCCGCCGCTACGCACAACGGTGATCTCCACCTGGCTCCCCAGCTTCTGCTGG
The DNA here is from genome assembly GCA_038252265.1 of Chloroflexia bacterium. GTDB lineage: Bacteria > Chloroflexota > Chloroflexia > QHBQ01 > JAICKM01 > JBBSAN01. The sequence goes on along the minus strand of JBBSAN010000077.1, from coordinate 1,530 downwards.
AGACTCTGGGTGATCTTATCGACCTCCGCCTGGAAATCGAGAGGCTCGGTGCCTTTCGGGTTCGCCGTCCAGATCAACACCTTCAACGGTCCAGATAGATCAAGCTGCCCCAGGGCTTGCCCACTCTCTGGGAAACGGATCAACGAACGCCGGGGATGCTCGCACAAGAAGAGGTCGTCAACCTTCAGATACTCCCAGGGCAGCGTGCCTAACTCAGGGTTGTCGAAATGGAGGCGCACCCGCAATAATTTGGTGCGATCTCCTTCGACCAACGCCCAGGCGCGATTGTAATAGTTGACGACCTGAGCAGGCAATGCCTGGAGCAAGCCATCGCCAATCGCCGCCAGGATCGTAGCGTTGGAAAACCCCTGACGCAGTTGAAACAAGGCGGCCACAAACGCAGTTGCCCCGGCGGGTGCATCCTGATCCGCCTGGTAGAGATCGGTTAGCGTAAGCGATCCCAGCAGCGGGGCCAGGTTCATCGGTTGGGGCTGCATACCCGTCCCGTCGGCCAGGATAGCGCGGGCGGTATACTCGCCTGCCAGTGTCCCTTGCGCCAGATAAATATCGAAGTTGACGGCGGTCAGCGCCATGTGCGTGGACCTCCTCTATAGCTGATACGGCTCGTAGATCTTGATGTGTGGTGAGCCTATTCGGGGATCCCTGGTCCGTCCTCCAGGTGTCCGCAGTATAAAACGCGCCTGCGGTAAAGTCAAGATCCACGCGACCAGGGCGGGCTAATTCGAGAAGGGGACAAACGACTCGGGAAGATACATCGAAAGGCGGATGTTGCCCTCCGCCGAGGTATGCTACACTAGGCACAGGTTCGCAGCAGGTACACAGCGAACCCCTGACTCTGACGAAAGGATGGTGGGCTTGATGAATAACAGCACTCGGACACAGACCTCTTGCGCCGGTGATGGCCGCTTTGCGCCCTCCAGCATAGGGCTGTATCGCCCCATGCCCACCTCATCCAATGATTGGGTGAACCTTGATCCGCGCAGGGGAATGGCCGGAGCTGGCGCGCGCCACGCCGTCGGCAGCCCGACGCAAGGACCCCCCACCGTACCCACGAGGCGGAAGTGTTAGCCGCTTAGCCTCCAACACAGTGCTCTCAGGAGCCGTGGGTACGCAAGGAAATTGCGACCCACGGCTTTTTCATTTGTTCAGCACAGGTTTGTTCTTCGGCGGGGAAGACCATTCATCGCACCAGTGTAGGGAGGCATCACACATGCAGCGTTTCGATAGCGCCAACCGGGTGGCCGCGCACTTCAGTCTCGCATTCGTCAGCATCGAAATCCGGTTCACCCCGGCGGTGCGCGGGTCGGGGCCCGCGCGGGCCGAGCAGGTTGCCGCCCGTGCCGATCTCGCCCGCACCCTCGACAGCGAGCGCAGCCAGGCCGAAGCCCGGCTGATCCAGCGCGGATAACGTGCAGCGGCAGGGCTTCGGGGGGACACTCGGTAACACACGAATAACAAAAGGGGGCGTGACCCAGGTCACGCCCCCTTCGCATGTGCTAAAGAAAGCTT
>JBBSAN010000076.1:0-14347 GCA_038252265.1 Chloroflexia bacterium | reverse complement strand
CGGGTGCTCACGCGACCTCGGCAGGGGGCTTACGCAGGGTCACGGCAGCCAGGGAGGGCACGCCCGCCGGGGCCGAGCAGGCATAGCGCCCTGCCGCGACCAGCAGGGCCAGAAAGAGCCAGGTGAAGCCCAGCCCCGTCCCCTCGGTCAACTGGTAGGCGAGGAGGAGGCCCAACCCGGCGATCAGCAGGCCGAACAGCGCGTAATGGGCGGTAGTCCACCCGGCCACCGGCCCGCGCAGTGCCCGCCAGCCGCGCCACGCCGCCAGCCCTAGCGCCCCGCCGAACAGCAGCAAGCCCACCAGCCCGGTATCAAACAGCACATGCAATTCCAGATTGGGGATCCAGAACCCGGTGTGCGGCGCGGGCGGGTAGACATAGGGATAGCTGTTGAGGCCCCAGCCGAGCAGCGGGCGCTGTTGCCAGCCCGCCAGCGCGTTGATCAGCACCGGCTCGCGCAGCAGCCAGGTTGGCACCTGGTTCAGCGCCAGGAGTTCGCCCAGGCGGTCGAGGAAGGCCGAGTCTTTGCTGGCGGTGGCGGCAGGGGAGGGGGGGGACGCGGGCACGGGCAGGTCCACCGGGGTGGCAGCGGGCGGTGGGGTTGGCTCCGGCGTCGGCGGCGGGCCGCCCCGGATGATCTGCCCGACGGTGTGCTCCATCTCGGCGTAGCTGATCGCCCAGGGGGTATCGGTGCGCCAACTGACCGAAGGCATCGCGTTCCCCACCAGCAGGCCGATCAGCACGCCCACGCCGACCGGGGCCAGCAGCGCACCAGGCAGCGCCCGCCAGGGCAGCAGCCCCCGTTTGAGGCTGACCAGGGCCAGCACCACGATCAGTCCCAGCCCCACCCCCCAGACGGTGCGGGTCATGCTGAGGATCGTGCCGCACAGCGCGCAGGCGATAGCACCGCGCAACATCCATTGGGGGCGGGGAGCCTGGAAAGCCGGGGCGCGGCTCAGGGCAAAGGCCAGTACGCCCACGGTGAGGGCATAGCTGCCGAAGATGTTGGCTTCCCACAGCGTGCTGTAGACCATCGGCACGGCGCTGAAAATGCCGTCCTGGTACAGGCGGTTGAAGGAGACGCCGGGGGTCCAGCCGACCGTGGTGTAGAGCAGCGCCGCCCCCAGTCCCAGCCCGGTGACCGCCGTCCCCACGCCGACCCAGGCCAGCGCGGCCCAGACCACCGCCTCTGCCGAGCGGATCAGCATGAACCCCGCCGCGTAGACGGTGAGCAGCCCGGCCAGCATCACGGTGAACTTCAGGCTCTCGCTGGGCAGGGGCGCGAACAGGGCCGAGGATAATCCCGCTACTCCCAGCCAGCCCAGCAAGCCGCCCTCGATCGCCCCCAGGTCGCGCCAGGCTGCCCGTCGCCGCCGCCACAGGCACCACAGCGCGACGACCCCCCCGACGATCAGTTCCACGCGCAGGTTCAGGTTATCGCTCACCCGGAGGCCGGTGCGGTCGGCGGCCACCACCAGCGCGAGGAGGATCAGCGCGAGCCGCTCCGGCGACCCGGTCACCAGCCCAGCCCAGGATCGGCCCGTCCCTGTTTCCGCCCGCTCGGTATACTGGCCCCGCGTGAGCGGTACTGCTGGTTTCAAATCGGCTGCCCTCTTCCCACTACGCCCCCGTGTGCGCCCATTCGTCACATCCTGAGTATAAAAGGTGCCTGACGGGCGTGTCAAGCACGGGCCGATGAGTACCGCGGATCGGACCCTGGCCCTGGCCGCGCCCCCGCCTGTTGGTACGTTGCCGGGCTACAGGATCGACGGCAATCCGCTGCTTTGCTCTCTGGCGGAGTGGGGAAAATAGGACAAATGCTCGATTGTGAAAAAAAGTACAATTGGATATAATTTCTCTGAAAGAGATAGATGTGAAGTAATCACTCGCTGTGGAGGGATGCGGATGGAACGCTGGCTGAAATGGGCGCTGCCTGTGCTGGTGCTGGGCAATATCGTCCTGGTGGGGAGCGGCGTACTGGAGGCGCGGGCGGCACTGCTGGTGGGGGTCGTGGCCGAGGGGCTGTTGCTCGTGGTCGGCGGGCGGCAGATCTGGGTGGCCGTGCGCCGCTATCGCCAGGATCGTGCCGCCGGGCTGGATCTCGAAGCGGCGCTGGAGGAAGGGTTGACGGCGTTCCTGCCCCGGCCCGCCGCCCGCTTGGCCGCGCTGGAGCCGCGAGTCTGGATCACCCTGGCCCGCTGGCTGGCCCGCCGCCCGGTCGGCCCCGATACCTACCCCTATGCCAAACGGTCGGTGCTCGGCGCGCTGCTGGCGGTGGCGGTCCTCTCCGCCCCGGTCGAGATCTTCGCCTTCGAATTGCTCATCCCCTGGCCGCTGGTCCGCGTCCTGTTCCTCGTCGCCTCGCTCTATTCGTCCGTCTGGCTGGTCGGCCTCTACGCCAGCATGAAAATGTACCCGTACCGGCTGACCGCCGACGGGCTGCGCCTCTACCAGGGTTTGCTGGCGAGTGGTGCAGTGCTGTACACTCAGATCGCCTCCGTCGAAGCGGTGCGGCACAAATCGCCCGGCGGCAAGGATGGGCTGCGCGCGATCCCCGCCGAAGGGGCCGCCTACCTGGCCGTCGGCGGGCGCACCGACGTGACCCTGCACCTGCGAACGCCGACAGTGATCGCCGGTCTCTTGCACGCGACGGCCCCGGTTACCACGGTTCATCTCGCCGCCGACAATGGCGCAGCGTTCGCCCAGGCGCTGCAAGCCCGGCTGGACGCCGCCCCGGCCTCGGCCCTGCCGGTTGCCGCACTGGCCTAACCCTGAAGGGAGTACGCCCATGTACGTTACCGTTGCCAACACCCGCGTCTATTACCGCGACGAAGGGTCGGGTCCGCCGATCCTGTTCCTCCACGGCAACCCCGACTCCGCCGACCTGTGGAGCGGCGTGATCGCGCAGCTACGCGATACGTTCCGCTGCCTGGCCCTCGACCTGCCCGGCTTTGGCCGCTCGGCGGCCCCGCCCACCTTCGACGGGTCGCTGGAGCAAGAAGCCGCCTGGGTGGACGGCGTGGTCACGGCGCTGGGGATCACCGCGCCGATCAACCTCGTCGGCCACGACTTCGGCGGGCACTTCGGCCTGGCCTGGGCCATTCGTCACCCGGCCAAAGTGCGCCGCATCGCCCTGTCGAACACCAGCTTCTTCTCCAGCTACCGCTGGCACGGCCTGGGGCGGGCGCTGCGGATCCCCATCGTGGGCGAAGTGCTGATGGCGGTGACGAACGAGCAGGCGCTGGTGCGCGGCCTGCGCGGCGCGGCCCCCCGGCTGACGGTGGAGCATATCCGGCAAACGTCCCGGCTCTACACCCCGGCGGCGAAGAAGACGGCCTTGAAGCTCTACCGTGCCGCCGACCCGGCGCGCTTTCGCGGCTGGGAGGACAAGCTGCCTGCCCTGACCGCACGGGTGCCCACCTGCGTCATCTGGGGCGACCAGGACCCGTTCGCCGCCCGCTCGATCGCGGACCGCTTCGGCGCGCAGGAGGTCCACCACTTCCCCGACGTGAGCCACTGGCCCCCCGTCGAAATCCCCGCCGAGTTCGCCCGCATCCTGTCCGCCTTCTTCGCGGCCTGACCCCCTGGTCCATGTGGACAGCAGGCCGTTCTTGGTCCTCGCTACCCCAGCGGGGATCATCCTGGTGATGCGTGGTGCGTGATTGGATTATCCCCACGCATCACGCACACGCATCACGCACACGCATCACGCGCTGTGTCACGGCCCGCCGTAACGGGCGGCGTAGCTCTGGACGCCGAGGAGGCCCAGGAGGATTTCGCTGTCGGTGCCCTGGTATTCGGGGTGATATTCCAGCCGGGCGCGCTCGAAGTACTGGACCAGATACGATTTGCCGTCGCTGGGGTTGCGCTCGGTAAACGCCTCGCTCAGCGGGTAGCCGAAGACCGGCACCCCGCCATTGCGCTGCCAGTAGGCGGCGATGGGGCCGCTCAGGTTGTGGAGCGTCTCGGAGACATAGGTCGCGCCGGGCACGGCGGCAGCCGCCCGGAAGGGCGGATCGGTGCGCCCGGCGGCGAGGTCGGTCCCCAGGAGACCCAGCAGCACCTCGTAGGGGCCGCCGCGATTCTCCGGGTGATATTCCAGCCGGGCGCGCTCGGTGTACTGGACGAGATAGGGTTTGCCCTCGGCCCCCTGCTCGGTCAGCGGGTCGCTGATCGGGTAGCCGTAGCGAGCCAGGCCACCGTTCCAGAACCAGAACTGCAAGAACGCGCCGTGGAGGGTGTGGTGGGTGGCGGCAAAGGGGCGGCTGAAGCCGGGCAGCGCCGGGGCGGTGACCGGCTGCGGCTTGCCAGCCACGGCGGTGGGGCGCGGCGCGGCGGCGGGGGCGGCGGGCGGGGTGCCGGTATAGCGCACCTGGAAAATCCGCCCCTCACCATCGTCGGAGATCATCAGCGAGCCGTCGTAGGGGTTGATCGCCAGCCCCATCCAGCGGTTACTGCCCCCGGCGAACAGTTCCGGGGGGCCGGAGGGTTGCCCATTCTGGAACGGGATGAAATAGACGCCGCGCCGCGCGGGGTACTGGGTTGTGTGATAGGCGATGAATACGCCGCCCCAGTAGTGCGCCGGGAAGGTACCGCCGGTATAGAACGCGGTGCCGAGCGCCCCGGCATGGGCGGCCAGCAGCACGGCAGGGGCCTGCGTTTTGCTGCAATCATAAGCGTTGTTCTGGGCCACATGCACCCGGTTGTCAATGCAGTACGGCCAGCCGTAATCTGTACCCTCGGTGAGCAGGTTCAATTCGTCGTGCGGCACGTTGGCTCCCTGATCGTCTGAGCCGTTATCCGCCCCCCACAGCGCCCCGGTTACCGCATCCCAGCCAAAGCCCTCCGTGTTCCGCAACCCGCCGATGATCCGGTGCCCGCCGCTGCCATCGGCATTATAGCGCCAGATCCCGGCGCGGGCGTCGGCCCCGGTCGGGTCATCGACAACGGACCCCATCGACACATAAAGTTGACCGTCGGGACCATAGGCCACCGTCTTGGTCTTGTGCCGCCCGTCGGCGGGCAAGCCCGGCACCAGCACGGCGGAGTGGGCATAGGACAGATCGCCCTGCGTGTCGGTGTAGATCTTGACCTGCCCATACGCCCCGGAAGCGAAGACCGTACCGAAGCCGATAGGCCGGAAGGTGACATTATTGGGCGAGTAGAGATCGCCCGCCACCCGCACGGCGCGGTCGGCGCTGTTGTTGTGGTCGCGGTCGGGCAGGATGGTGATCGCGCTGCTGTCGCCCAGCAACTGCCCCACATAGAGATCGCCCTGGGGGCTGTAGGTCAGGAAGCGCGCCGTCTGGACCCCGCTGGCGAACACGCTCATCGTAAAGCCATTGGGCAACGTGACGGCGGGCACCCCCTGATCCGGGTCGCGGGCCAGCAGCGGCCCCGCCGCCAGCGCGATCAGCCCGGCGATCCCCAGCAGCCCGGCCAGCCCTCCCCATCGAATCGCGGAACGTCGCATATATTTCTCCTCAGTCTCGATCATCGTGCGCGGATCTGGCACGCGCTTTGCTATTTATCTTCTCAGCGCGGCCAGCAGTTGGTTGCACGCTGAAAGGAGCCACTACCTATGAGCACTCATATCGCGCACCGCGACGAGGTGAACCCCAGCGAAGGGGAACACGAGTACGGTGATGTGGAATTTGCCGACCCGGAGAACAACAAGTACCCGATTGATACCCCGGAGCATGTCCGGGCGGCCTGGAGCTACATCAATCACCAGGACAACGCGGCCAAGTATAGCCAGAAGGATGTGGCGACGATCAAGTCGCGGATCAAACGCGCCGCCAAAAAACACGGCGTCGAGATCAGCGACGACTGATTGCCGCTAGCCGTAGGGGAGACGCGCCGGATACAACTGGGGGCGTCTCCCTTTCGCGCCCGTCGCCTACCGTCCTGGGTGAGCAACATGTGTGCCCCCTGTCCCTTTCCCACCGGCTGAACCCCACCCCTGTCCCCTCTTGTGATCCTGATGAGACGTGCTATCGCCCCGCCTTGACGCGCCCGTCAGCGCCCCACTATACTACAGCACACGATCGTCACGATTATCACGCTGACCCGGAAAGAGGAACCCATGCACCAGCGCCTCCTGGCCGCCCTGCTCTTGATCTGCCTGCTCACGGCGTGCGGCCCGTTCGGCCCCACCGCGCCCACACCGACTCCCACGGCCCCCACGGCGACCACCGCACCGACCAGCGCAGCAGCATCCCCCACCGTGCTGCCCCCCACGGCGGCGGCAGCCCCGACCGATACGACTGTGCCGCCGACTGTGGGCGAAGCCACGGCCCTGCCCACTGGGACCGCTGCCGCCAGCCCGGCGGCGGAAGCACCCATTGATCCGGCGACCGAGCAGCAGTTGGTGAAGATCGAGGACGATGCGGCCACGGTGCGCGGCCTGACGCCCAAGATCGATGTGCCCGAACATTTCATCACCCCGGCAGAGATGAAGGACGACCTGACCCAGCAGATCGCCGACGAATACCCCCGCGATGAGGCGCGGCAGGATGCGCTGGAGCTATGGCTCTTGCGGCTGGTCGATGACCGCAACCTCGATCTCTACCAGCTTCAGATCGATCTGCTGGGCGAACAGGTGCTGGGCTACTATGATCCGAAGCAGAAGGAGCTATTTGTCCGCAACGACCAGCAGCCGCTCGGCCCGGAGGCCCAGGAGACGCTGGCCCACGAATTCGTCCACAGCTTGCAGGATGAGTATTACGATATCGAGAAGCTGCGCCCGGAACACTCGACCGACAGCGACCGGAGCACGGCGATCACGGCTCTGATCGAGGGCGATGCGACCCTGGCGGGCCTGCTCTTCGCCCAGAAATACATGACCAAGGCCGACTACAACGCGCTGATCAGCGGGAGCCAGAACGCGCCGAGCGATCAGCTCGACAAAGCCCCGGCCTATATCCGCGACGGCCTGTTGTTCCCCTATGACCAGGGGGCCGCGTTCGTCATCACGCTCTACCGCAACGGCGGGTTCCCGGCGATTGACCAGGCGTTCCTCCACCCGCCCACCTCGACCGAGCAGATCCTCCACCCCGACAAATACCTGACCCAGCATCCCGACCTGCCGATGGCGGTCACGGTGCCGCCACTGACCAGCACCCTGGGGGCCGATTGGACCCTGCGGGATACGGACACGCTGGGCGAGTTCGATCTGGCCGAGTTGCTGAAGGCGAACGGGGTGGATGATGCCGAGGCCGCAGCGGGCTGGGGCGGGGCGAGCTATGCCTTCTATCAGGGTCAATCGTCGGCGCTGCTGATCACGGCCACCCGTTGGGACACGCCCAAAGACGCCGACGAGTTTGACGCCGCCCTGCGCAAGAGCCTCGCTACCGCGCAGCCAGATGGCGCGCTCTGGAGCGCCGGGGGCCGCTTCTTCGGTATCCAGCACAATGGCGACGCCGTCACCTTCGTCGGCGGCACCGACCGCGCGGCGGTTGAGAAAGCGCTAGGGGCAAGCAAATAAAGGGCGGATTGCGAATTAAAAGGGACGCCTGCGGCCCGCCTGATCGGCGGGGTCAGCCCAGTCGCCCGCCGGGCACCCGCAGGGGGCGGTGGGCGGCCAGGTAGCTTTCGGCGGCTTCGCGCAGGATGAGCGGGACCTCGTATTCGGGCTGAAGTTCCCAGTCTGGCGCCACGTAGCCGCCCAGCTCCTCGAACTCCCAATCGCTGCCCGCCACCCGGTAGTGGTGGCTGGGGTCCAGAGGCTGATCGCCCACCCACACCTGCCCGGCGTGCAGCCGCGCCCCGCTGAGATGGATCAGGCCGCGCGCCGCGCCCCGCAACGAGCGCGGCTGATCGGCGGCGAAGGCCGGGTCCTGGCCGCGGGCGATGATGGCGGCCAGTTGCGCCCCGGTCAGCGGCACCAAGCCCGGATTAGCCGACGAACTGCATACGTCCCACAACGACCCCCGCGCCAGCGGTCCCGCCGCCAGGGGGCCGGTGAACGCCTGCCCGACCGCCACCAGCCCTACCTCGGCCTGCATCCGGTCGCGCAGGACATCGGCCATGAAGTTGCCGGTGCCGCATTCCCGATCGGCGGCATAATCCAGCGACGCGGCCAGCTCTCCGATCTCTTCGGCCAGAAATTGTGCGATCTCCGCCTCCGCTGCCGCTGCCTCGGCCAGCACCCCGGCATCCGGTGGAATGACCTCCGTGATCGGCAGCACGCTGGCCCGGCGCTCAACGAGCCGGTCGCCATCCCACCCCAGGTCCAGCCGCCCCAGATGTTCGGCGTATTCCCCGGCCTGGGCGATCAGCACCTCGCCCACCCATTCGCCCTCCGGCAGCAGGTTGTGGGTGTGCGCGCCGATGATCAGGTCTACCGCGTCCTGCACCTCGGCGGCCAGCGCCCGGTCGGCGGGCAGCCCCAGGTGCGAGAGCAGGATCACCAGGTCGGCCCCGTCCTGGCGCAGCGCGGCGGCCAGTTCGCGGACCAGCGGCCCGACCGGCGGCATCTGCAAGCCGAAAAAGGTGCGATAGGCGTCGAACTCGGCGGTCACGCCGATCAGCCCGATCGCCAACGCGCCTGCCTGGAGCCGGGCAGTGGCCTGGACCCCGGCAGGCAACGCGCCCTCGGCCCGGCGCAGGTTGGCGAGGAGCAGCGGATAGGTGGCGGCCCGCGCCTGGTCGGCCAGCACCTCCGTCCCATAGCGCAGGATGGCCCCGTTGCCGACGGTGGCAACCGCACAGCCTGCCGCGCTCAGCAGCCGGTGCATGGCGGTCCCTTTGGTCAGGTTGCTCAGGCGGTTGGCGGTTTCTTCGCTGTCGCCCGCGTCCATGTAGAGCACGGGCACGCCGGGGTTTTCCTCGCGGATCCTGGCGACCCGGGTGGCGACCCGGGCCAGGCCCTCGATCCGCCCGTGGAGGTCGGGGGTGTGCAGAATGATCACGGCCTGTTGCATATGCCTCCTCGCCTGGGAGTATCCCATGCGAATAGCAAAGGTTCCGACCATGAGTCGGAACCTTTGCTGATTTGTGTCCCTGCGTGCGGGGCGGGGGCTTAGCTGTTGCTGCTCCCGCTGAAGTTGTCCTGGCCCGCCTTCGGGCGTTCGCCAAACCACTTCCAGACCGCCCCGGCATCCTCCGCGCTCCAGCCGTAGCTCTCGGCCAGCGTGTTCCAGCCCGAATGATCGTGCTCGTTGTACTGGCGCTCCAGTTCATCCAACTGCGTGGTGCTGAGGTCGGCCAGGACGGAGGGGCGAGACTCGCCCCCCTGGCTGCTCTGATTCTGATCCATTGGTACCTCCTCGTAAAGTAGGCGTCCCAGGTCTGGGCGCAGCGAAAGGTGCCGCAAGAAGTATGCCAGTAGTATATGACGGTTGGAGGAGGTGGGGACCCGTTACAGCCCCGCCGGGGCGTAGGCTGTCGGCTCGTGCAGCGCCTCCTCCAGCAGGTGGTCGGCCTCCTGGGCGGTGGCGAACGCCCACTCGGCGGTGGGGCGGGCGTGGGGGTAGATCTGCTCCAGCATGAAGCGCCAGGCCGGGTCAACCCGCCCGTCGGCTTCCACCAGGGGTACCACACTGCGGCGGATCGGCAAGCCCTCGACCATCAGCAGGCGGGCACGGCTGGCCCCCGCGTGGCCCTCTGCGGCCAGCGCCCACTGCACAAAAGCCTGTGCCGCCTCGCGCTGCGGGCTGTGGGCATTCACCCCCAGGCCCCAGCGGAGCAGCAGGGTGGCGGGCTGGCCTCCCGGCGGCAGGGGCAGATCCATGATCCCGGCGGCGAAGTTGGGATAGCTTTCGCGCAGCATGTTCAGGCCCCAGGCCCCGATATATTGCATCGCGCAGTGCCCTTCGGCCAGGTTGGCGATGTCATAGAACGGGTGCGGCGGCTTGCGGGGGACCAGCCGGTGGGTGACCAGCAGATCGTGCCATAGCCCCAGCGCCGCCCGGACAGCCGGGGCTTCGGGCTGCACCTGCCCGGCGGTGTCCACCATCTCACCTCTGCCTTGCCAGATAAAAGGCAGCCATTGCTTGGCCCGTAATTCGCCGGGCGTCGTTTCCAGGATCAGCCCCCACCGTCCCGCCGTGTGGCAGCGCTGCCCCACCTGGAGCCACTCTTCCCAGGTGTGGGGCACGGCGAGTTCGAGTTCGGTGAACAGCCGCTGGTTGTAGAGCAGCACCAGCGGTTGGGCCTCGGTGGGTAGGCTATAGAGCTGGCCCTGATAGCGGGCGACCTCCATCCCGGAGGGGTAGAAATCCCCCCGCACCGGGGCGCTGAGGAGCGCATCCAGGGGGGCCAGATGGCCTGCTGCCGCCAGGGCCGGGCCGTTCACCACCTGCACAATATCGGGGGCCGTGCCCGCCAGGAAGGCCCGCACCAGGTCCGGCTCGTAGTCATCGCTGGGGGGGATAAACTCCAGCGTCACCGCCGTCGCGGGATAGGCATCGTTCCAGCTTTGGACCAGGGCGCGCCAGGCCAGCGCCCGCCCGGAGACGGTTTCGCGCCCGGCGATCAGCAGGCGCAACGGCGTGCGGGGGGTGCTACCCATGCCGAAGCGCAAGGCCGAGCCGCGCAGTTGCTGGGCGACGGCGATCAGGTCTTCGGCTTCGGCAGTCGTGGCCGTGGTCTCGGTGCGCATTCCCTGGGCGGCGTCGGCGATGGTGGTCAGGGCCCGGGCGACTTCTCCGGCGCTCAGGCGTTGCTGGATCATGGCCTGATCGATGGCCCCGGCCATCTGCTGGGTGTGCCGGGCAGTGGTTGTGAGCTGGGTGGTGGTGGCGGTCAGGCTGGTGGTCAGGGTAGCGGTCTTATCGGTCTGGCGCATTCCCGCCTCGGCGGCCACCATGGTGGCCCGCATCGCCTGGTCCAACTCCTGCACCAGGTGTTGCACCTGCTGGCCCTCTTCCCGTGCCTGGGTGGCGAGGGTGCGGATCTCGCTCGCCACCACGCTAAAGCGGCGGCCTGCCGCACCCGCGCCCACCGCTTCGATGGTCGCGTTGAGCGCCAGGACATGCGTCTGCTCGGCGATCTGGGCGATCACATCACTAACCGCGCCGATCCGGCCCGCGCGTTCGCGCAAGGCTTCGAGGGCGGCCAGGGTTTCGGCCACCCGCTGCCGGGTCGCCACGATGGACTCGACGGCCTCGTCCACCACCGCATGGCTGCTGGTGCTGGCCGCCAGCACCTCGTCGGCAGCCCCGGCGACCTCGTGTACGGTCTGGGTCACTTGCGTGATCAACTGTTCCAGTTCGGCGACGGCCACCGCCACCTGATCGATCGCAGTGGCCTGGTTGCCCGCGCTGCGGGTGTGCCGGTCGGCGGCTTCCCCGATATGGAGGGCGATGTTGTGGACCTGATCCGATTGCATTTGTAATTGCATCACCAGTTGGCGCACGCCCACCCCCAGTTGCGCCATGCGGTCGGTCAGCGGGGTCAGCAGCGAGTCTGCCGGGAGCAAGGGGTCGCGTTGCAGCAGGGTGACATCGGGGGCGCGAATCAGTGCGTCCAGCAGGCGATCCAGGCCTTGCCAGCTTTGCCAGAGGCGCACGCCGCTATAGAGGGCGAGCAGCCCGCCGATGAGAACCAGCCCGGCCCCCACCGGTCGCCCTGCATCGCTCATCCAGAGCAGGGCGATGCCGAAGCCGATCAAGAGACAGCCCCCGGCCAGGGCAGCCCCGTGGCCGATAATCGTGCGTTGGACAACGTGTGGTGGTTTTGTTTGTTGTGGGTCCGGGAGTTCCATAACGATCTCCTTACCACGAGAGCTTTGCCCCGAGTCCAACGCGGGGGCGACTCCTGGCGAGAGTCGGAAACGTTGCATGAAGTCTAGCGCGATTTGTACGCTTTGTCAATAGCACTTATGGACCGACTCCGGGTTGCGGTGGTCCCTCTAGCGGGAGATAATAGGCGGCCCGCCCCGGAAAGGTGGAGAGCAGATAGCGATTATGGTCCGGTCCCAGGTCGCGGGCATAGACGACCGGCCCCTGGAGCAGCGGGTCGTTGGCAAAGAAGACCTTGCCGTAGTCGCGCCGGGGGTAGGCGGGCTGCAAGGCGACGAAGACCAGCGCCCCATCGAGGTGGGCCGCTGCCACCCGGCGCAGGCTGTCGGCGCTCACGTCGTTATAGCCGGTGTAGGCCCGCCACTGCCCCGGCAACACCTGGGCCAGGTTGAACACGATCAACAGCCCGACCAGCACTGCGGGGATGATCGTCCCGGCCTGCTCAGGCCGCACCGTCCGGCCCATCCCGCCCAGTACGACGGCGGCCCCCTGGCCCAGCCACTGGACGCCGCGCCCGCTCAGCACGAGCAGGAATGGCAGCGCCTCGTACCAGTAGCGCGGGCCGAAGATCCCGGTGGCCGACCACCAGGCGAAATAGATCCCCACTAGCCCCCCGAACCCGCCCAGCAGAAATAACGTCCACCGCGCCTCCTTCCAGGGACGGAAGGCCGCCGCGACGAGGCCGAGCAGCAGGGGGGCGAAGGTCAGCACCGGTGGCCAGCCGAACAGCACCAGCCCCAGCAGCCGCCCGTAGGAGAGGGCGTTATAGAGGCCGAGCGCGGGGGTGTGCCCTGCTGGTTCCGGTCCGTAGCCCGGCCCGAAGCCCAGCCGGTCATACGACCCGACCAGCGCCTGCGCCAGTTCAAACGGCGACCCCAGCAGTTCCTGGTTGACCCAGCCCAGCACCAGCAGCGGCGGCACGGTGCCCAGCAGCACCAGCCCATAGAGGCCCACCCGCCGGGCCGCCTGGGATCGTTCGCTGGAGCGGCGCAGCCACGTCCAGGCCGCCCGCCCGCCGTCGATCACCCCCCAGACGAGGAAGGGCAGCGCCACCCCAACCGCCGTCGCTTCGCGGGTGATAAAGGCCCAACTCAGGCAGAAGCCCGTCGCCAGGGCGAGAAAGCGCCGGGTTCGGGAGAGATCGCCTACCGGCCCGGAGTCCGTGGTCAGCAGGCGGACGAAGCAATAGAGCGCGAGGGCGACGGCGCACATAGTGGAAGGGTGGGACATGAACGAGCCGGACATGAAGAGGAAGAACGGCGACAGGAGGCCCAGCGCCGCCGCCCAGAACCCGGCCCCCGCGCCATAGAGCCGCCGCCCGGTGGCATAGATCAGCGCCAGGCTGAGGCCCGCGCCCAGCGGGTTGATCAACCACGGCACCCCTGCCCAGACGCCCGGTACCAGCAGCAGCGGCCACCCCGGCGGGTATTTGACGAACCAGCGCCCATCGGTGATCAGGATGAAGCCCTGAGCGAACGCTTCGGCGTCGGGCGGGGCTGGCACCCAGGCGTGGCCCAGCGCGAAAATCTTGGCCTGCCACAGGTAGGCGACATCATCCTGCACATGGGGGATGCCATCGAGCGGCCCCAGCGTCACGGCCACGGTCGCGGCTACACCGATCAGGCCGAACGCCAGCGGCACGAGCCAGGAGTTGGGGGTTGGGGGTTGGGGGTTGGTAGCGATGGATTGGGGATTGTGGTAGGCGGTGGGGCGGCGGGTGGCGAATCGCCAGAGGGCGGCGAGGGCCAGGGTTAGCAGGGCCAGGAGGAGGGCGGCGGTGCAGGCGAGGGCGATTTCCTGGAGGATATCGGCCTCGCCCGCGCCGAAGCTGGGGCGGTAGATGGTATCGTCCAGGTCCGTGGTCGGCACGCCATTCGCCACCCGCCACCAGCCAACGGTGCGATGATCGGGCTGCACCACCAGGGCGTAGCCGTTGCCCGCCGCATCCAGGTCGAACAGCAGCCCCGACGGTACCCGACCCCCGATCAGTTCGGCGGTGACCTGCGTGCCCGGTGCTGTGGTGCGCGTGGGAGCCTCGGCGACCGTTGCGCCGGGTTCGCTGACCATGCGGGGTTGCCAGGCCGCAGAGGCGGCAGGCGACGTGATTTCCCAACTGGACGCGGGTCGCAGAGTCTGCAACCATTCGCTGATCTGCCCCAGCAGAGGGAGAAGGGCGGTAGGATCGGCGGGTTCATAGTAGCGTGAGCCGCCCGGCCCGGCGATATACCAGCCCAGGTGCCCGGCGACCTGCGCCGTGTCGGTGATGGGCAGGGTGATCTCTGCATCGTTGACCCGACCCACCGCTCCGGTCGCCGTCCGCGTCAGCGTCACCAGGGTGCGGCTGGGAAAGGCCAGGGCCAGCCCCCAGGCCAGCACCGTGACCAGGGCCAACACCCCGATTGCCCCGGCGACCTGCCGCTGTGCCCCGCCTCCCGCGTTCCCGCTGTCCTCCCCCATAGGCGCTAGCATACCACAAAAGCGGGCGCACACCCACCCGGACACCTGAAAAGTGAATCGTGATTCGTGATTCGTGATGACGTATTTCGTATTGCGTATTTTTTTTCTTAATTCTTAATTCTTACTTCTTAATTATTAATTAATACT
>JBBSAN010000075.1:0-14362 GCA_038252265.1 Chloroflexia bacterium | reverse complement strand
CCCCCACCCCCAACCCCCCGCCCCCCACCGAGGCGCAGTTCACCGGGGGGGGCATGCCACTGGCGCGGCGGCGGACGGTGGCAGAGCAACGGGTGCGGCGGCTGTTGTTGGCAACCGGGATCGTGGCGGGGCTGCTCATCTGGAGCAAGCCGACGGGGATCGTGCTGCTGGTCGGGCTGGTGGCGGCGCTCTGGCTGCGCGGGCGGCTTACTCGCTGGGCGGGCCAACGCCCCGAAGTGCGGAGTGCGGAGCGCGGAACGCGGAATAACGAGGCCGGAACAGAAGACGCTGCGCGTTTCACGCTACACGTTTCCCGCCGCACGCTGGCTCTTTGGTGCCTGCTGCCGTTCGCCCTCGTGTTGCTCCCCCTCCTGGCGCGGAACCTGCTGACGTTCGGGCTGCCGTTCTACTCCACCGAGAACTACGATGCCTGGATCCTGCGCTTCTGGCTGCCGGGCGATGATAGTGTCTGGGAACGTATTTATAGCGTCTATGTGGGGGCGGGGCACGAACTACCCGCGCCCCGCCTCTTGGTCGGGGGCAGCTTCGACCAACTATTCGCGGCGGTGGGGCGCGGCTTCAGCGACGTATGGACCAAAGGCGTCGTGCAGGAGCAAGTGCTGCCGCTGCTGGTGGTGCTGGGGGGCATCGGTGGCTGGCTGCTGGCCCCGCGCCGCATCTATGGGTTGCTGGGGGCGATGATCCTGGCGCTGGGCGGCACAAGTGTGTTGGTCCTGCTCTACTGGCACTACGAAGAACGCTATTTTATGATCTTCGTCCCCTGGGCGATGCTGGGGCTGGCCGGGGGGCTGTTCTGGCTGTGGGACCGGGCGCGCACCCCGCCGACCGCCGACACTGCCCCGCGCCAACCGGGCCGCTGGGGGCTGGCGGTGTTGCCCCTGACCATGCTGTTACTGCTCCCGCCGATGCTGGGAGATATCACCACGCAGGTGGATCAGGCCCTCCAACCGCAACCGCTGGTCGCCGCCGGGCAATGGCTGGCGGCGAACACCCCGGCCAATGCAGTGATTATGACCCGTGATCCGTGGGAGCTAAACTGGTATAGCCAGCGGCCCGCCGTGATGATCCCGATGGACCCGCCCGAGGTGATTCGGGCAGTGGGGCGGCAGTACGGCGTGACCTATCTCTTGCTGGGCGGTCCCAGCGGCAGCAAGCGCCCGCAACTGGCCGCGTTGTATGGACGGCAAGCGATGGCAGGGATGAACGTGACCGAGGTCTACCACACCGACGAGGGCGGCGCGATCACGATCTACAAGTGGCAGCCCTGAGCAGTGCGGAATGTGGAGTGCGGAGTGCGGAATGACCGGCATGTAGATATAGGCGGGCGGTATCTGCATATACACTGCCAGGGACAAGGCCAGCCAGCGGTGATCCTGGAAGCCGGGATGGGCGACACCCTGGCAACCTGGGCGGCGATCCTGCCGATACTGGCCCAGGAAACCCAGGTCTGTAGTTATGATCGCGCCGGGCTGGGAGAGAGTGACCCGGCACCCACTCCCCGATCCATCGGGGGCATGGTTGCTGATTTACAGAACCTGCTGGACAGGGTAGAGATAGCCGGGCCGTATCTGCTGGTCGGGCATTCGTTTGGCGCACAGATCGTGCGGCTCTTTGCCGCCCGGCACCCTGATGCCGTAGCAGGTCTTATACTGATCGATCCTTCGCACGAGGACAAGTATGCCCGCTTCGAGCAGGTATTGATGGCGGAGCTAATCACCCGCCAGAATGCGTACCTGGCCGATCCCACTCGCAACAGCGAAAAGATCGACCTGCTGCACGCCCGAGTGGAGATGCAGGACACCCACTGCCGCCTCCCTGTACCGCTGATTATCCTCACTCGCGGGCAGCCGGACCCGCCGTCCCCGGTGTGGCCGACCGTACCGATCCAGGCCTGGAGGAAGAATTGCAGGAAGAGCTGCTTGCTTTCTCCTCCTGGCCGGGGCGGCAACGGAGAGCGGACATTACATTCACCATGATCAGCCCGAGCTAGTGATCGCCGCGATCCGCGACGTGATCACAGCCCATCAGGTGTTATCCCATAAAGGAAGGCTGTAGAAAAGCCGCATGAAGATTTGCATGGTCACGTCGTCCTACCCGAAGTTCGCCGGAGACGTGACGGCCCCGTTTATCGAGTCGATCGCCACCTATGTCGCCCGGCGCGGCCACGAGGTCCATGTGCTGGCCCCCTGGCATCCCGATCTGCGGCATAAGCCGGTGGAGCATGGGGTCCACCTCCACTTTTTCACCTATGCCCCGCGCCGCGACCTGAACATCTGGGGCTACGCGGCCTCGCTGGAAGCCGACGTGCGGGTGAAACGGGCGATCTACCCCCTGGCCCCGGTGGTGATGGCGCGGGGGCTGGGTGCCCTGCTCAAGCTGACCCGCCGGGTGCGGTTCGATCTGATCCAGGTCCACTGGCCGATCCCGAACGGGCCGCTGGCCCTGGCCGGGAGCCTCCGGCGCGGCTTGCCCCTGGTATCGAGCCTGCACGGCTCGGATATCTTCGTGGCCGAGCGGAACCCCCTGGCGCGGCTGGCGGTGCGCGGGGTGTTCGCCGCCAGCGACGCGATCTCGGCGTGCAGCGACGATTTGCGGACGCGGGCTATCGCCCTGGGTGCCCCGGCGGGGCGCAGCCGCCTGATCCCCTACGGGGTCGATCCGCAACAATTCGCCCCCATCCCCGGTGCTCGCGCCGCCCTGCGCCACCGGCTGGGGTTGGCCCCCGACACGCCGTTGGTGCTGGCCCTGGGGCGGCTGGTCTACAAAAAGGGCTTCACCTACCTGATCGATGCCGCCCCCGCGATCCTGACTGCCCATCCCGAAGCGCGCATCGTCATCGCCGGCGGCGGCGACCTGGCCGGGGATCTGGAACGGCAGGTGGCGGCGCTGGGGCTGGCCGGGCGCGTGCTGCTGCCCGGCCCGGTGGCGCGAGATCTGGTGCCGCTCTACTTCAGCGGGGCCGATGTGTTTGCCTTGCCGTCGATCGTCGATCAGAGCGGCAACGTGGACGGCCTGCCCAACTCCCTGTTGGAGGCGATGGCAAGCGGGGCGGCGGTGGTGGCCTCGAACGTCGCCGGGGTGCCCCTGGCCGTGCAGAATGGACGCAACGGGCTGCTGGTGCCCCCGAAGGAACCGGCGGCGCTGGCCGGGGCGGTGATCCGGCTGCTCGACTCGCCCGAACTCCGCGCCCAGTATGGCGGGGCCAGCCGGTTGCGAATCGAACAGGATCTCAACTGGGAGCATACCGCCCTGATGTTTGAGCAGCTTTACGAAACGGCGCTGGTCCATCATCGCCCCCGGCGGCAGAGCTAATCCCCTTTCCCTGAATCTTAGCGCTTTTGTTACTGTTGTGCTTGACAGCCCCCGGTACAGGTGCTATGCTTATAGCTAACAAGACGTGCGTGAACACGCCGCATAATGTGCTGCTCCGCGATGAGGCGACGCAGGACAGCCAGACATCACAGCGGATGGAGAGAGAAGAGGCCAGGAGGCGTGAGAAACGTGCGGATGGACATAGCCCACCGGCTGGTGTGGACTACCCTTGCCCTGTTGCTGGGGGTGGTGCTGCTGGGGGGTGCCCCTCCGGCTGGGGCGCGTAGCGGGACGGGCACGCCCCTCCATGCCCTCACCCCGGTGGCTGACCCCTACCAGCGCATCTCCGCTGAAGTCTTAGCCGGTATCAATACCACCGGCAGTGCCACGTATATTGTGGTGCTGAGCGCGCAGGCGGATACGAGCAACACCCTGGCCGGGTGGGCCGACAAAGGCCAGTTCGTCTATGATCAGCTCACCAGCACCGCCACCAGTAGCCAGCAGCCCATCCTCACCTATCTGGAAGCGCAGCGGGCAGCAGGGCATGTCGCTAGCTATCAGTCCCTCTGGATCATCAATGCGATTGTGGTCACCAGCGATGCCGTGGTGCTGGACTACTTCGCCCACCTGCCCAGCGTCGCGGTCGTCTGGGCCAATGGGACGGTTCACGCCCTGGGCGTCCCGGCCCGTCCCGTTGCACGGCTCACCGACGAGACCCAACCGGAGAGGAACATCCTGGCGGTGGGGGCACCCAACGTCTGGGCACTGGGCAACCAGGGGCAGGGCGTCGTCGTAGCGAACCTGGACAGCGGCGTGGAGGCCGCGCACCCGGCGCTGGCCCGCAAATACCGGGGCTGGAATACCGGCAATGATTATAACTGGTGGGATGCCGTCAACGGGCGGCAGAGCACCGGCCCCTACGACGATCAGGGCCATGGCACGCACACGATGGGCATCATTCTCGGCTCGGAAGCCGACGGCAGCCACGCCATCGGCATTGCCCCCGATGCCCAATGGATCGCGGCCAAGATTCTGGACGAGAACGGCGAGGGAACCGACGCCAACGCGCTGGCAGCGATGCAATGGATCCTGGCCCCCACCCGCAGTGATGGCAGCACTCCCCGTCCCGACCTGCGCCCGCAGGTGGTGAGCAACTCGTGGGGGGCGGTCTGCGCCAGCGCGGTCAGCCGGGGGGCAGTGAAAGCCTGGCAGGATGCCGGGATTTTCGCCAGCTTCGCCAGCGGCGATGATGGTGCCCTCGCTGCCCCTGCCGCTTTCCCCGAAGCCTTCGCGGTGGGCGCGCTGGACGACCGCACCGGGCTGGTCGCCCCGTTCAGCGGGCGCGGAGCCTCGTGCTATGACGGCAGCGTGCGGCCTCAGATCCTGGCCCCCGGTGTCGAGATCGAATCGAGCGTGCCGTCGAGCGGCTATGCCAGCGACTGGAGCGGCAGTTCGATGGCGCAGGCCCATGTGGCCGGGATCGCCGCCCTGCTGATCGCCGCCCGCCCAGACCTCTCGGTGAGCGGGATTCGCTATGTGCTGACCAGCACCGCCGCGTTCACCTCCTACATGGGCACGCGGCCCAACCCCGATTATGGCTGGGGCGTAGTGAATGCCCAGGCGGCCTACCGGGCCATCGCGCCACCGCCCAGCGCCACCCCGTCGCCCATCCCACCCACCCGCACGCCGGAGGCATCCCCGGCCCCATTGACGCCGTCCGCCGCCTGCGCGACCGGCTTTCCCGATGTACCCACCGATCACTGGGCCTACGCCTATATCCAATGGCTCTCGTGCCGCAGCTATGTGAACGGGTATGCCGACGGCCTCTTCCGGCCTGAAACCCGCACGAGCCGCGCCCAACTGACCAAGATGCTGGTCCTGGGCCACCGCTGGCCGCTGCTCAATCCGACGACGCCGACCTTCACCGATGTCCCCCACGACTTCTGGGCCTACCCCTATATCGAAACCGCGCACGCCCACGATGTCATCAACGGCTATGCCGGGGGCACGTTCCGCCCGCTGGACAACGTGACCCGCGGCCAACTGGCGAAGATGCTGGTGCAGAGCCAGGGCTGGCCGCTGATCCACCCGTCGCCAGCCACATTCACAGATGTCGGCACCGGCCATTGGGCTTATGAATGGATCGAGACTGTGGCCGCGCATGGCGTCGCCACCGGCTTCGGCGATCACACCTTCCGCCCGACGAACTTCGCCACCCGCGCCCAGTTGAGCAAGACGCTCTACCTGGCGCTGACCACCCCCTGATCATCCCTTATGGACCACGAAAAAATCAAACAAGCGGTACGCATGATCCTGGAGGCCGTGGGGGAAGACCCCGACCGCGAGGGGCTGTTGGATACGCCCCGCCGCGTGGCTGACATGTATGAAGAACTGCTGGCCGGGATCGCGCAGGACGCGGGCCGCTTCCTCGATGTCACCTTCCAGGAGCACCACAAAGAGATGGTGGTGCTGCAAAACATCCCTCTCCACAGCCTGTGCGAACACCATATGCTGCCGTTCTATGGCCGCGTCCACATCGGCTACATCCCGCGGGGGCGGATCGTCGGCGTGAGCAAGCTGGCCCGCCTGACCGACATGCTCTCGCGGCGGCTCCAGGTGCAAGAGCGGCTGACCAGCCAGATCGCGGATGCGCTGGTGGAACGGCTCAACCCGCTGGGCTGCGGGGTCGTGGTCGAAGCCGAGCACCTCTGTATGGTCATGCGCGGCATCCAGCGCCCCGGCTCGCGCATGGTCACCTCGGCGATGCGCGGCCTCTTCCGCGACAACCCGCCGACCCGATCCGAGTTCCTGGCGATCATCCACCACCGGCTGAACGAAAGCTAGATGGTGCCCCTGTTCGCCCCCGCCCGCCCGCTGCAATGCGGCCCCTTCCGCTTGCCGGTGGGCGAACGCACCCTGGTCATGGGCATCATCAACATGACCCCCGACAGCTTCTCCGGCGACAGCCTGGGCCGCGACGTAGAATCCGCCCTGGCCCAGGCGCGGCGGATGCACGCGGCAGGGGCCGACCTGCTCGATGTGGGGGGGATGAGCACGCGGCCCGGCGCGGCCCCGATTTCCCCGGAGGAAGAGTGGCAGCGGGTGGGACCGGTGGTCGAGCGGCTGGCCGCCGAGGTGCCGCTGCCGATCTCGGTGGACACCTACCGGGCCACCGTCGCGGATGCGGCCCTGGCGGCGGGCGCGCACATCATCAACGATATCACCGGCTTTCAGGAAGACCCGGCAATCCTGGCGGTGGCGGCGCAGCACGGCGCGGTGGTCATCGCTATGCACATCCAGGGCCGCCCGGCGACGATGCAGCAACACCCGACCTATACCGACCTGCTGGGCGAGGTGATCGCCACCCTGCGGGCGAGTGTCGAGCAGGCCGTGGCGGCGGGCGTGCCCCGTGAGCGGATTTGGGTGGACCCCGGCATCGGCTTTGGTAAGACCATCGCGCACAACCTGGAGTTGTTGCGCCGCCTGGACGAGTTGCGCGGGTTGGGCCAGCCGATCCTGGTGGGCACCTCGCGTAAGGCGTTTATTGGCCGCATCCTGGGGGGCTTGCCGCCCGCCGAGCGGGTGACCGGCACCGGGGCGACCCTGGCGGTGAGCATCTGCCAGGGGGCCGATATCGTGCGCGTTCACGATGTGGGACCGGCGGTGCAGGTGGTGCGGGTGACCGACTCGATCCTGCGTCCCGGCCTGCCCCTGCCCCCGGCCTCATGATTACCGTTTACCTGGGCCTGGGTAGCAACCAGGGCGACCGGATCGCCCACTTGCGGGCGGCGCTGGCGGCGCTGGCCGCTCTGCCCGGCACCACGGTGGGGGGGGTGTCGGCTCTCTACGAGTCGGCTCCCTGGGGCGTCCTCGATCAGCCGCCGTTCCTCAACGCCGCCGCCGCGATCACGACGGATCTGGCCCCCACGGCCCTGCTTCAGGTGGTGAAAGGGATCGAGCGAGCGGCGGGGCGCGAGGCCGGGCCGCGCTGGGGGCCGCGCCCGCTTGACATTGATCTCCTCTTATACGATGATCAACAGGTGGATACGCCCGATCTGATCATCCCGCACCCCCGGCTGGCCGACCGCCGGTTTGTGCTCACCCCACTGGCCGATCTCCTGCCGGATTGGCACGACGGGGCCGGGCGATCCCTCCCGGTGCTGCTGGCGGCGGTGGCCGGCCAGCCCGTGACGCAGGTCGCCACCGGGGCCTGGTGGGAACACCCTGACCCGTCATCTTGAGCGCTGGATGGCTGGCCGAGGTGGTTAACGGCAACTGGTTAGGATTAGCATTTTTGATTCGCCGCTTATCACGACAATTCAGCTTCTGGGCGGTGCTTCTCGCACTCGGCCTGTTGGCCGGCTGCACCGGTGCCGCGCAAGCCCCGGTCGCCCTGCCGCCCCCGATCCCCACCGAGGCGGCCCCCATCGGCTGGACCCCTGCCGGGGGACCGCCCGGCCCGGTCACCGCCCTCGCCGCCACCGGTACTCCCCTCACGCTTTACGCCGCCACCCAACAGGGGGTTTATCGCTCTGTCGATCAGGGGGGTAACTGGCAGGCGTTGGCCGGGGCCGGGCCGGAACGGGCGACCGCGCTCCTGGCACTGCCTGGAGGGGGCAGCACGCCGCCCTCACTGCTGGCCGGGGCGTCCGACGGACTCTGGCGCTGGCGGGAGAACGGCGGCTGGAGTCGGGTCACATTGGCAGTGACCTCGCCCGGCGTGACTACACTGGCCCTCGGCCCGTCGCCCACGGCGGCAATCCTCTACGCAGGCACTAGCAGTGGCCTCTATACGTCTATTGACGGCGGGGCGACGTGGGGGGCAAACGGGCCGGATCGGGCCATTGTCCGCGCCCTCGCGGTGCAGCCCGCCGATGGGACGATCGATCTCGCTACCAACACCCGCCTGCGCCACCGCGACAGCAGCGGGAAGTGGGCCGATGTCGCCGGGCCGATCCCTCCTGGCGGGATCGCACCGCAGGTCTGGGCGCTGGCCTACGCCAGGGCGCGACTGATCGTCGCCACCGAGGCGGGGGTGTATGCCCGCGCAGGGGCGACCTGGGATCGGCTCACCTTCAGCCTGGCTCGCGCCCTGGCCCCGTTGCCCGACGGCACCTGGCTGGTCGGCGGCGACGGCGGGGCCATCGTGGCCCGGTTGACCGATGACGACGCGGGGAACGCGCAGCGCAACGGCCCGGTCCCCCGCGTCGGCCTACCCCCCGCGCCGATCACGAGTTTGCTGGCGGCGGGGGGGGCGTTCTATGCCGCCACCGAAGGCGGGGTCTATGCGTCGGCGGATGGGGTACGCTGGCGTGACCGCTCGGCGGGATTGCCCCCGACCTCCGCGATCCAGGGGCTGGTAGCGCGGCGCGAGGGGGACGCGGCGCAGCTATTCGCCGGGAGCCGCGCCGGGGTGTTCCGCTCGGACGACGGCGGGAGCACCTGGCGACTGGCGGCGACCGGGCTGCCCCCCGGCGGCGTGCGTGACCTGGTACTATCGGCAGGGGAGGGGCCGGTGCTATTCGCCGCCACCGCACACGGTGTCTACCAGACTACGGATGGGGCCAGCACCTGGCAACCCACCGCAGGCCAACTCCCTATCCCCGACGTGCAACGCCTGTGGACCGACCCCAGCAACCGCAACCAGCTCTATGCCGCGCTCGGTGGGGCCGGGGGGCTGGTCTATAGCTGGAACGGGGGCAAGGGCTGGGTGGCCCCCGCCGTTGGGCTGCCGCCGGGCGCAAGCATCACCGCCTTGCTGATCGATTCGACCGATCCGTGGCGACCCAGCATCGGCGTGGCCTATCATCGACGCGGTGGGCTGCTGGCCGATGGGGGCGTGCCCGGCGTGTGGCGTCCGGCGGCGAGCAGCGGGCCAGACGGGGGAGAGATGCGCTGGCAGCCGGTCGGCACCGGCCTCCCCCTGGATCAAGCCAGGGACGCCGTGACTGCCCTGGCCCGCGCCCCCGACGATGGGCGACTGCTGGCGACCACCCGGACGGGCGTGTGGGTAGCAACGGTAGACGGCGCGGCCACCACCTGGAGCAGCATTGCGGGCTGGCCTGATCCCGGTGTTGGGGCGTTGGGCGGGGGGGCACTGGCGACCTATCCTCAGCGCAGCGAGATCCTCTATGCCGGGAGCAACGGCACGGTCGCCCGGCGGCTGGCGGACAGCGCCGAGTGGACCTTGCTGGGCCGACCGCCCCAGGCCGGGGGAATCGCGGCGCTGGCGGTCGTGCCGGTCAGCAGCACCGCCGCCCTGAGCGACACAGCCCAGGTGCTGGCGGCGGTGGCCGGGCGGGGGTTGTGGCAATACACCGATACCGGCCTGCCCGTGGTGGCCGCAGCGCCTCCGCGCCCGGTCCTGCCGACCGACCCGGTGCCCCCGGCGAACAACGACTATTACACCTACTTCCCCCAGACCGGGCACAACGTCGGCGGTGGCTTCCGCGCCTTCTGGCAGGCCAACGAGGGGCTGCGCTATTTCGGCTACCCGCTGACCGAGGAGATCCAGGACTTCAACTTCGCCGACAATATCACCCGCACGGTGCAGTATTTCGAGCGGGTCCGGCTGGAGGTTCACCCGGAGGCGAACGGTGGCCCCGGCACGATCAGTATCGGCACATTGGGCCGCGATCTGACGGCGGGACGCTTCTTCAACACGGCGCGCTTCTTCATCAGCGACGCCGGGCACATCTATTTCGGGGAGACGCAGCACTCCATCGGCGGCGCGTTCTATCCCTTCTGGCGCGACCACGGGGCGCTGACTCGCTTTGGCTTCCCCATCTCCGAAGAATTACGCGAGAATGGCCTCACCGTTCAGTATTTTGAGCGCGCCCGCCTGGAATATCACCCCGAATTCGCAGGCACGCCCTCCGAGGTGCTGTTGGGCGCGCTGGGGCTGGAGGCGATGCAGCGGCGGGGGTGGAAGTGATGCGTGAAACGTGAGGCGTGCGGCGTGATAGCAGAGAGGGCGGTCCAATCGGTAGAATGGAGCCGCCCTCTCTGCTATATTGCTGTCGCCGGGACCCTCGTCATTCAGTGCGCGTGAATTCCATGATCCAGTTGGTTTCCCAGGTGCCGCCGCCATCGGCGGAAAAGGCTTGTTCCCAGCGGCAGGCGGTGGGGCTGATCACCGTCCAGATGAAGCGGCTAAAGATGTGCCGCCCCTCAAATACCTCCTGGCTGTAAAACTCGCCGCGCCCCGCCTTGAACCCACCGATCATCGGCGGCTGCATCAGGCCGTCCGTCCCGCTGGCCCAGTAGATGCTCCACTCCTGCGCCTGGGGATCGTAGAGGCGCACGGTCAGGGCTTCGATGCGGCCCGACTCGCGCTCCATCGTCACCTCGTCCACGTTCCCCAGGCCACCGATGACCGGGCGGACGACAGAGGTCGCTTCAAACTCTTCCCAGGAATCGGACCCCTTCAACCGCTCCCGCAGTCGCCGATTGTGGATCTGCCAGCGGCCCAGCAGGAAATCGAAATCGACGCGGCCATCCTGGGCCAGTTCGGTCATGTTCGGCGCGCTCACAAAATACCTCCTTGGAGCTTCAGTCGTAGAACTCGCCCTCATCGCCTTGCACACGAGCCTTCAACTTCTGGGCAACTTCATGCATCTTAGCAATAGTAAGCTCATCAGGGTTTTTAACGACCACATTGCCCTGGCGAAAATCAAACCAGACAACATCATGCTCTGGATGACCGAGCCACTCTGCCAGGAGAGGGTTCACGTAGCGAATTGTCTCGCCGCTTGGGGTAGTTGCCTCCCCGAAACCGCTGATTCTCATTTCTGGATCAGACTCGACAACTGCCTCCCAAGTGGCTTCGGTAAGCTCGCGACCCTCGTTATTGTACCAGTTGTCGGCACGTGTGATATACAACTCGTACCCCACAAGAGCCTCCTTCTACCCAGCGCCTTACGCATCACACGCTAATACCCCGTCACTCGGTCGATCATGCCCTGCTCCTGCGCCTGGTGCTCGGCCCAGCGGTAGAAGAGGGTTGCGCCGACCGTGCAGATGACCGCGCTGATGATCAGGATCAGCAGCAGTTGGGTGTTGTCGTACTGCGCCAGCAGCGGGCTGATCGGGGTGGTCAGTGTTGTGCCATTCGGACCGGGCACCGTCGTCTGAAGAACGCCCCCCCCGGTCAGGGCACGGCGGATCGCTTCCAGCCAGTAGGTGACCGGCAGGAGCAGCGACATTTCGCGCAGGACGGGCGGCAGGATGTCGGGCGGGAAGTAGGCGCTGCTGAACAGGAGCAGTAGCCCGGCCACCGTCTCGCCAATCGACTCGCCGTGCCGGGCGATGATCAACGCCACCCCGGCCAGGCCGATGCCTAACCCGATCAGGATCACCAGCCCCAGCAGGAAATAGATCGCCAGCCAGCCCCACTCGACCCGATCCAGCGGGAGATTCAGCCCCAGGAACAGTTGCCCGGTCGCCAGCAGGATAAACGCCGTGACCAGCCCGATCACCGCCTTCGCCGTCGCCCGCCCGACCAGGTAGGCAAACAGGCGCGCCGGGGAGGTGTAGATGTACTTCAGCATCTTGTACTGTTCCCGGTCCTCCATGATCGTCCAGGCCATGCCGGAGATAACCTGGCTGACCAGCACAAAGAAAGCGTTGCTGAGGTACAGATAGGTGAAGAAGGGATCGCGCCGCCCACCCGCGATCACCTGATACATGACCACGATGATCAGCGCGGCGGCCATCGGGCGCAGGATGGTGAAGATGATGAAGGCCAGCGGGTCGGCCCAGTTGCCTTCCACCTGCCAGCCCAGCCACGCCGCCGTGCGATAGGTTTGCACGGTTTCTTGCCAGGCGAGCGCCGCCTTGCTGCGGGGGCGGGTTATCGTGCTAATCATAGCGCCGGTTGCTCCCTTTAGACATCCGGGGCGGCCAGGCCGTGTATTCCCAGGATGAGTGATAATTCGCCGCCGTGGCGGAGGTCGTGTTCGAGCAGGTGCCAGATCACCCACTGGCGCGAGAAGGTGGCCGTTTGATCGCCCCACGTGCCGGTGACGTTTTCGGCCATCTCGGCGGGCGTCCAGCGCGCCAGGGCCGACCGGATCAGGCTCCAGGTGGTGTGGAGGCCCGCGACCAGTTCGTCCGTGGTTCTGGCGTTGGTATCCGCCGGGTCCCAGGTGTCCCAGGCCGTCAGTGCCGCGATCTCCTCGCCGCCTTCCCCCACTATCCAGTGCATCCAACAGGCGCGCGCAGCAAGGATGTGCCGCGCTATCTGCTCAATCGTGCGGAAGCCGGGCGCGGCGCGCAGGGTCAGTTGGTCGGCGGTCAGCGGGGCGATTGTCTCGATCAGACTATTCTGGTAGGCTTCCCAGCCGTCATAGAACGTGCTCAGAGTATCGGCGGGGATGCTATTCATGCTTGCTCCTCTATAAGTCCGGCGCGGCCAGCCCGTGCATCCCCAGCGTCAACGAGATTTCGCCGCCGTGATGGAGGTCATGTTCGATCAGATGCCAGATTACCCAGCGGCGCGAGAAGGGGGGGGTTTCTCCCTCGCGGTTGCGGGTGAACAACTGGGCCATGTCGGTGGGGGTCCAGCGGTCCAGGGCGGCGCGCAGTGCTTGCCAGGTGGTGTGCAGCGCGGCCACCAGTTCGTCGGTGGTGCGGACCGGCGCATCGGGGGTATCCCAGCGCCGCATCGCTTCGATCTCGGCGGGCACATCCTCCAGCGCCCGGTGCATCCACCGGCCCCGCGCCCCAATGATATGCCGGGCGATTACCTCGATGGTCCGCAGGTCGTCCCCTGCCGTAAGCTGGAGCTGCTCCGGCGTCAGGGGGGCGAGGGCCGTGACCAGCAAGCGCTGGTACTCTTCCCAGCCATCATAGAACGCAGCCAGTGTGTCGCGATCGGTGGGTGCCGTATTGCTCTCGTCCATGTATGCGCTCCTTCTGTGGCGACGGTGATCGGTGCTATCTACTGCCAGCGCAGGCTCAGCCGGGCTTCGACTTTCGCCAGCCACTCCATCCGCTTGAGTAGGAAGTACGCCGCGCCGACGAAGATCACCCCCATAACGGCCAGGATCCCCAGTTCGACCGCCGCAGGCAGCACGCCCTGGATCTGGCCGGGGAAGAGCAACTGGCGCAGGGCGTCCAGGCCGAAGCTCATCGGCACCGCTGCCGAGACAAACGTCAGCACGCCGGGGATGGTGGTGAACAGCTTGCTCAACGGAAAGTTCATCCCGGTGAGGAAGAAGACCGGCTCGGTCAGCGCCAGCGCCACCTGCCACGCCTCGCGCCCCCACATCAGGAAGACCGAACTGAGCAACATCCCCAACCCGTAGAGGGCCACCATCGTTACCAGGAAGACCAGCACGGCCATACCCCACTGGCTGCCATCGAGTTGGACCCCATACAGCACCGTGCCGACGATGGCGATGGTCCCGGCGCGCAGCGAGGTCATGTACAACCCGCCCACGCCCATCCCCAGCAAGATCGCCATCGTTGAGCAGGGGGCCATGATGTAGAGCTGTAAGAAGCCCTCCTGCTTATCCCAGTAGAGTTGCGAGGCCATCATCCACAGCACGTTGAGCCAGTAGGCGGACATGGTCGCCCCCAGGATGACGAAGCCGATATAGGCTTCCGGGGCGTGCAAGGCGCGATAGAGGAAGACAAAGGCCGACGTGTTGATCAGCGGGATGACGATCTCGAAGAAGATCCAGCTTAACTCGCGGTTCGCCCCCCAGATGCGCGGGTAGGCGCGGGCGGCTGCCGCCTGGAAGAAAAGCCGCCATCCGGTATTCTTGCAGAGCAAGCCGGCATAGATCAGCGCGTCCGGGAACTCCTCGCTCTCATCGGCGATGACGAGGCAGGCGAAGCGTTCGTCACTCATGGGCGCGATGCTCGCTCAAAGGACGCCGCGCTTCAAGCATTCCAAAAACCGACGACCTGGCGCACGTCGGCCATGATCGGCTGCGCGACGGCGCGGGCCTTTTCGGCGCCATCCTTCAGGATCGCATCCAACGCGGCGGGATCGCCATTGAGGCGGCGCATTTCGGCGGCGATG
>JBBSAN010000074.1:0-14439 GCA_038252265.1 Chloroflexia bacterium | reverse complement strand
CCTGGGTGCGGGCGCGGGCCTTGGGCACCTACCTGTTCGTGTTCCAGGGCATGATGGCCGCCGGCAGTTTCGCCTGGGGCGCGCTGGCCGAGCAAGTGGGCAATGGCCCCGCCCTGGCCGTGGCCGCGCTGACCCTGGTCGGCGGGCTGGCCGCAATCTGGCGCTGGCCGCTGCACCCAGTCCAGCGCCTCGACCTGACGCCTTCCGGGCACTGGAACGATCCCCAACTGACGCTGACCCCCGCCCTGGAGGACGGGCCAGTGCTGGTCACGGTCGAATACCGGGTCCCCACTGAGCGCGCGCGCACGTTCGTCGAGGCGATGGCGGCGATGCGCCGCTTCCGCCGTAGGGAGGGGGCCATCCGCTGGGGCCTCTTTCGTGACCTGGGCGATCCCGACCGCTACCTGGAGACCTTCGTGGTCACCTCATGGGCCGAGCATCTGCGCCAGCATAGCCGCGTGACCATGGACGACCAGGCCACCGAGGCCCACGCCTTCGCCTTCCTACAGCCGGGGATCGCGCCGGTCACCGCGCACCTCATCGCCGCCCAAGCCTTCGACAACCAGACACCCGCCGAGCCGCCCGGCGTTGAGCGATCCATCGATCTTTAGCGGCGACGATAGGGCCGGGCCAGCCTAGCGTCATCGGCAACCGTTTTGGACCACCACTACACGTAAAGGAGCACGCAGATGAGCCTATTTTTCGAGCACGCGGAAGACCTACCGGCGCAGCAAGGGAGCGCCGACAACTTCTCGGGCACCGTCCACTTCCGTCCGGTCGCGGCGGGCCAGGGCGAACCGGTGGGCATTAACCGGGTGACCTTTCAGCGCGGCGGGCGCACGCACTGGCATACCCATTCCGGCGAGCAGGTGCTCTACTTTCTGGAAGGCCACGGGCGGGTACAACAGCGCGGGGAACCGGCGATAGATGCTGCGCCCGGCGATGTGGCCCGCATCCCGGCGGAGGCCGAGCATTGGCACGGTGCCCACCCCGATGAAGCCCAGGCAATGACACACCTGGCGATCACCTTCGGTGCCCCCACCTGGCTGGAGCCGGTGAGCGACGAGGAGTACCGCGGCTGAACCGTATGATCCGGGAGACTCGCGACGGCGTTGACATATTCATGTGGGCATTGCTCAGCAAGGATCGGACGACAAGACGGTTTGCCCGCAAGTGCTGGAAAGAGAGGACGATCACATGGAATACACCAAGCTTGGCAACACCGGCATGGATGTGTCGCGCATCTGCCTCGGCTGCATGGGGTTCGGAGATGCGGAACATTGGGTTCACCAATGGGTGCTCAACGAGGACAACAGCCGCCCGATCATCCAGAAAGCCCTCGAACTAGGGATCAATTTCTTCGATACCGCCAATGTTTATTCCATTGGGCGGAGTGAGGAGATCCTCGGACGCGCTTTGCAGGATTTCGCGAATCGGGACGAGGTCGTCATCGCCACCAAACTGCATGGCCGAATGCACGACGGCCCAAATGGCGCAGGGCTATCGCGCAAGGCAATCCTGAGCGAGATCGACCACAGCTTGCAGCGGCTGGGGATGGATTACGTAGACCTCTACATCATCCATCGCTGGGATTACCAAACCCCGATCGAGGAGACGATGGAAGCGCTACATGACGTGGTGCGCGCCGGCAAATCCCGCTATATCGGGGCCTCTGCCATGTTCGCGTGGCAGTTCCAGCAGGCGTTGTATGTCGCTGAGAAGCATGGGTGGACTCGCTTCGTCGCGATGCAGGATCACCTGAACCTCATCTACCGCGAAGAGGAGCGGGAGATGCTGCCGCTCTGCCGCGCGGAAGGGATCGGGGTGACGCCGTATAGTCCCCTCGCCTCCGGCAGATTGACGCGGGACTGGTCGGCGGAAAGCACACTACGTGCCGCAACCGATCAAATCGCGAAAGGCAAGTACGATGCGACCGCCGAAACTGATCGACAGGTCGTGGAGCGGGTCGCAGAAATCGCGCAAAAGCATGGGGTGCCGCGCGTGCATATCGCGCTGGCCTGGTTGTTACAGAAGCAGCCGGTGACCGCGCCGATTATCGGGGCAACGAAGACTACGCATCTGGAAGATGCCGTCGGCGCGCTGGCGGTGAAACTGACCCTGGAAGAGGTCGCCTACCTGGAAGAGCCGTATGTGCCGCATCGCATCGTCGGTCACCAATAAACGTAGGCCGCGCACCGCGCGCAGCCTGTCGGAGAGAACGAGTTTCGCCAAAATTCACTCCATCGGGCGATGGTTTTGACCGCCAAAGTGACAGACTCACTCCACGTGTGGGGTTGAAATGGCCTAAATTGGGGCCTGTGCGTTTCTCTCCGACAGGCTGCGCGCGGTGCGCTATCACGCGTTCGTCGCGCCGCACCTGGGCGGGGCCGCCGTCCAGTGGTTCCGCTACTTGAGTTTGGCCGGTGAAACCCAGGAAGAGCGGATACCCCCCAGCGACCACCACGGCCACAGCGACGGCGACCATCACCCCGCCCACGGCCCCAACGCTCACCCCGGTCAGCACGGCCAGTCCGACCGCGACCCCCCGCCGCGACCACGCCGACCGGGCCGCCCACGCTGACCGTCTGCCCGCTCACCTTCCAGGGCGTACCCGCCAGCGATCCGTTCGTCACCTACATCCGCTGCCTGACCTACCGCTCCCTGCTCAGTGGCTATCCCTGCGGCAGCCCCGGCGAGCCGTGCGGCCCCAGCAACCAACCATACTGCCGCCCCCTCACCAACGCCACGCGCGGCCAGATCGTCAAGATCCTCAGCAACGCGGCAGGCTTTGCCAGCACCGGCCCCGGCACCCAACAAAGCTTTGCGGACGTACCGGCGGGCAGCACCTTCTGGGTCTTTTTTGCGCGTGGTGCCAACTGCCCAGGCGAGAGGGATCTGCCGCCCGGCGGCAGATCCCCCATTAGCGCTGGGGCAGCGGCGTCCGCCCATCCCCGGCGCATTCGCCGGGATGAGCAAAGATCGGGCGCAGGCCTGGGGTGATGCGCGCCGTATTGCACGAGTACATAATGTAAGGGTCGCCGGTGCAGTACCCAGGAACCTCGCACTTTAGCCGGTAGCTACTTTTCCCCTTGCCTATTGCGGACTTGCCAACGCTGCGGGCCAGCCCCGTCTCGGATCGGTCCTCGCTTGGCCGAACCGACCCGAGACGAGCGGCCCCAGCGCCTGTTGGGTGCTCAGTTGCTGCGGACCGCCCCGACGGTGCCCCCCGGCAGCGGCTGGACGGTGGTGGGGATGACGCCATCGGCGGTCTCCGCCCGCGCCACCAGCCGCAGGAAGGTGGCGGCGATGACGGCGGCCCCGATAATCAGGGTGGTGTGGAAGGTATACTCGATCCCGATCAGGCTGCCGAGGTCACTGGTGACGCGGTGGAGATTGTCGTGCGGCCACCAGGACAGCAGCGACCAGGCGATGGCGGCGAACGTCGCCCAGGTGAGGGGCGCGTTCCCGCCGGTGGCCCGGCGCACCAGCGGCAGGCCAAAGAAAAGGAACGCCGCGCCCAGACCAAAGGCCGCGGCCTCGAATAGCGCAACGCCGATCAGGAGGCCGAGCTGGAGCGAGGTGGGGGCCGCGCCCGGCGCCATATCCGGCATGGCGGCGGCGGGATCGGGCCAGCTCAGGCGGCCCAACGGCAGGGTCGGCAGGCCAAACAACAGGGTGACGAGCAAGACTTTAAGCCGGGTTTTCATCGGTCGATTCTCCTTATGCACGGTGAATGAGGGGTTGGATATGATCAAGCTTCCGTCTGTGCTGTCCCGTCCCGGCAGCAGCGGTAGGTGGCAAGTTGCGCTATACTGGCGGGGGCAAGGGCGGGTCGGGCACACTCAGTGGTGGCCCCACCAGCACGCCCCCGAACTTGCGGGCCAGGGCTATTTGGGCCGCCACATCGGGGGGCGCGCCGGGGGCGGTCTGGGCGGCGAGCGCGGCCCCTTCTTCGAAGAAGCGTTCAAACCCACCGGGGGTGAGCAGGCCGAGCATCCGTACCGGGACGGAGTAGGGGTTGCAGAAGGCGTGGACCGTGCCCTTCGGAATATACCCCACGCAGCCGGGCGTCAGCGTCACCTGGCGCTCGCCCACTTGCAGCAGCAGCGCGCCTTCGAGGATGTAGAAGGTCTCGTCCTCGCCAGTATTGATGTGGAGCGGGGGGCCGCTGGTGGCCGGGGGGATCGTGCCCTCGATCAAGGCCCAGGCACCACCCGTCTCCTCGCTACGGATGAGGATCGCTGTCGTATCGCCGGACCTGCCAAGGGCCGGGCTTTCGCCGGGGCGGCGCACCAGGGCCGCATCTTTGCGATCGGTCTGTTCTTGCGTCAACATGGGAATATCCTCTCTTTTGAATTAGGGGTGAATGGTCACGTGAATAGTTGCGCGGGCGGCGTTAGCGGATCGCTTTATTGCGCCGCATCCGGCACGCTGTCCAGGGGGAGCGGCGGCCCGACGACGATGCTACCGTACCGGGCCCCGAGTGCCGCGATCCGGCCTGGGTCAACCGATTGGCGCACGGGCCAGGTGTTCATCAACGCGGCATACGCCTCGAAGTATGGCTCGAACCCGGCAGGGGCAAGGACGCCCAACATGCGCGCCGGGGCATCATAGGGATTGCAGAAGGTATGGGCCGATCCCTTCGGCACGTAGCAACGGCCCCTGCCGCCGCCCTGATCCGGCGCGTGCCCAGTTGCAGGAGCAGCGCGCCGTCCAGCATATAGAACAACTCGTCTTCCTGGGTATGAATATGCAGAGCCGGGCCGGCACTGCGTGCGCGAATGGTCATCTCGATGAGGGCGAATTTCCCGCGGGTATCCTCGCCCCGCACCTTGATGAAGCTATTCGTAAACGGCGCGGGGAGCACTGTACCCTCGCCCGCCGAGAGGACGAAGCTCTCGTCCGGTAAGGTTGCCGGCGCAACGATCATTACTGCGGCCATTGGGTGGGTCTCCTTTGTTGGTGTGTTGGCGATTACTCGTCCGCTATGTGTTGATTATAGAAGGTAAAATGCTATAATGGTCTGCACAAAAGCCACACAAAAACCCGCACTGGCCTCCGCACAGGAAGCGCCTATTGCGGCTTTTCAGCAGGATAGGGGGTCGCATGAATGATGGGGTCGCGTTTGGGCGCTGGCTGAAAGCCCGCCGTCAGGCGCTCGACCTGACGCAGGAAACGTTCGCCGACCGGGTGAACTGTGCCCTGTCCACCGTCGAGAAAATCGAGCGCGGGCTGCGCCGCCCGTCGCCGCAGGTGGCCGAGCGCATGGCGGATGTGCTGCGGATTGCGCCGGACGAGCGGGCAGCGTTTGTCGCCAGCGCCAGGGGGGTGCCGTCGAGCGAGCCAGCGGCCTTGCCCGGCACCGGGGGTGAGGCGGCGCGCCTGCCGCCGCTCGATAACTTGCCCGCCCCCATGACGGCGTTGGTGGGGCGCGAGGCCGATTTGGCGGCCTGCCAGGCGCTGCTGGCCCGGCCCGACGTGCGCTTGCTGACCCTGGTCGGCCCGCCCGGCATCGGCAAGACCCGCCTGGGGCTGGCGTTGACCGCCGCCGTGCGCGCCGATTTTACGAATGGGGTCTGGTTTGTGCCCCTGGCGGCGTTGACCGACCCCGGCCTGGTCACGTCGGCTATCGCCACCGTGCTCGACATCAAGGAACCCCCCGACCGCCTGGTGGAGGTCAGTCTGCACAGTTACCTGCACGAACGGCAGGTATTGCTCTTCCTGGACAACTTCGAGCATGTGCTGCCTGCCGCCGCCTTGCTGGCGCGGCTACTCGCCGCCGCACCGGGCCTGAAGGTGGTTGTGACCAGTCGCGCCGCCTTGCACCTCTATGGCGAGCATGTGTTTGATGTGCCCCCGCTCGCGCTCCCGGCGCTGCACCCCCTGCCCCCTGCCCCGGCACTGCGGCAATACCCGGCGGTGGCGCTGTTCATCGGGCGCGCCCAGGCGGCGAATCCTCGGTTCGCGCTCACCGCCGAGAACCAGGCGGCAGTCGCCGAAATCTGTGTGCGGCTGGATGGGTTGCCCCTG
The DNA here is from genome assembly GCA_038252265.1 of Chloroflexia bacterium. Lineage (GTDB taxonomy): Bacteria > Chloroflexota > Chloroflexia > QHBQ01 > JAICKM01 > JBBSAN01. Next base: position 8,409 of record JBBSAN010000074.1, on the reverse strand, counting down.
GCGATTGAGCTGGCTGCTGCACGCAGCCCGCTCTTCGATCCGTTGTCTATGCTGCGGCGGCTCGACTCGCGCCTCCATGTGCTGACGGGTGGCCCGGCAGACTACACCGCGCGCCAACAGAGCCTGCGCGCCGCCATCGCCTGGAGTTACGATCTCCTGAGCGCCGACGAACAGACCTTGTTCGCCCGCCTGGCGGTCTTCGCCGGAGGATGCACAGCGGAGGCGGTGGAGGCGGTATGCGCGGATGGGCTACTCAGCGATTCCCTGGACCTGCTCGGTTCGCTCCTGGACAAGAGCCTCGTGCAACACCAGGAAGGGGGGGCCGCGCCACGTTTTCTGTTGCTGGAGACGATCCGCGAATATGCCGCCGAGCGGCTGGCTGAACACGACGCGGCGACGGTGCGGCAGCGGCAGGCCGACTATTACGCGGCCTTCGCGACCGAGGCCTCGTCTTACCTGCGCGGCGCACAGCAGAAACACTGGCTGGAGCGGTTGGACCAGGAGCATGATAACTTGCGGGCGGCGCTGGGGTGGGCGCTCGGTAGTGGGGCCGGAGAACTGGCGCAGCGCATCGCCGGCACGCTCTGGCGGTTCTGGTCGAACCGGGGCTATTTAAGCGAGGGACGGGCCTGGCTGGCGCAGGCACTGGCCGCCGCCCCGGAGCCGACGGCGGCGCGCGCCCTGGCGACACTGGGCGCTGGCACGCTCGCCCGAACCCACGCCGACTATGCAGAGGGGGCGGCGCAGTTGAATGAGAGCCGGGCGATCTACGAAGCATTGGGGGATCGGTTAGGGCTGGCGCGCGCGCTCAACAACCTGGGGCTGGTGGAGTGGGCACTGGGGCGATTGGCGCAGGCCGACACGGTGTTTTCCGCCGCCCTGGCGATCCAGCAAGAATTGGGCGACGAGTGGGGCCAGGCCGCTGCGATGGCGAACCTGGGCCTCATCGCCTCGGATACCGGGGACAAGGCCGCCGCGCGCCGCTATCACGAGCAAAGCCTCGCCCTGTTTCGCGCGCTGGGCGATACGCAAAGCGCGACCGTGGTCCTCAACAACCTGGGGGTGCTGGCGCTCCAGAAAGGTAACTATGTGGAGGCGCGCGCCCAATGGGAGGAATGCCTGGTGGCGTGTCGTGGGCTAGGCAACAAAGAGGGGGAAGGGCTGGCCCTGGCGAACCTGGCGGCGGTGGCGCGAGATGAAGATCGGTTCGCCGACGCGCACGCGCTGACGGCGGCAGCGTTGACCCTGTGCCTGGAGATAGGAGACCGCAAGCTGATCGCCCATACGCTGTCCCGCACCGCCGGTCTGGCGGTCCGTGAACAACAGGCCGCCCGCGCGGCCCGCCTGTTTGGGGCAACCGACGCCATTCTGCACAGCGTGGGTGCCACCTTGCCGCCTTACAACCAGCAAGACTATGATCACTACGCGGGCCTGGCGCAGGCCGCCCTGGGCGAAGCCGCGTTCCAGGTGGCCTGGCAGGAAGGAAGCGCCTTCTCCCTGGAACAAGCGGTGGCCTATGTGCTTGCTGATACTACAGGATAGCCCACCTCATTGATCAGCCGACCGTGCGTGTACGAGACCTCAATGAGAGGGGGCGCGTACATAATCACCGCGCCCCGTCGGCCATGACCGGTTCGGTTTTGTACAGCGCTCGCGCTGCCGTTCCAGTGCATGATCGGGCGGGGACGCCGCCCCCGCCCCGGCGGCGCGCTGTTTACGGTGTCGTCACCGAGATATACCCATACATTCACCAGGGGGCGGTATGATAAAGAGGGCGAAAAGCAACCCGATGCGGGTACCCGATGCCCCGTTTATCAATGCGAACCGAATTGGATAGGAGAATACCGATGACTCAAATTACCCAAGTCCATGCCCGCCAGATCCTGGATTCGCGGGGCAACCCGACCGTGGAAGTAAGTGTGCGGCTGGCGAATGGCGCGCAGGGGCGCGCGGGCATTCCCTCTGGGGCCTCGACCGGCAGCCAGGAGGCGCTGGAACTGCGTGACGGTGACAAGACCCGCTTCGGCGGCAAAGGCGTGCTGCGCGCCGTCGAACATGTGAACACGATCATCGCCCCGGCGGTGATCGGGCGGACGGCAGAGGACCAGCAGGGGCTGGATGATTTCGTGATCGGCCTGGATGGTACCCCGACCAAGAGCCGGCTGGGAGCCAATGCGATCCTGGGCGTGTCGCTGGCGACGGCGCAGGCAGCCAGTGCGGCGGCGGGCCTGCCCCTCTATCGCTACTTCAGCCGCCTGGCCGGTACCCGCGCGGAGACGCTGCCGGTGCCGCTGCTCAATATCCTCACCGGCGGCAAGCACGCCACGCATTCCACGGACCTCCAGGAGTTCATGATCGTGCCGGTCGGCGCGGAGAGTTTCGCCGAGGGTCTACGCTGGGCCGCCGAGATCTATCAGAGCCTGCGCCGGCTGCTAGAGGAGCGCGGGCTGGGCACCCATGTCGGCGATGAAGGGGGCTTCGCGCCCAGCCTGGGCAGCAACACCGCCGCCGTGGAAATCATCTTGCGGGCTATCGAGCGGGCGGGCTACCGCCCCGGCGAGCAGGTGGCCCTGGCGCTCGATGCGGCGGCTTCCGAGTTTTACAGCCCGGCGACCGGCTACCGGCTGGCCGTCGAGAATCGCACGCTGAGCAGCGCCGAGATGGTCGAGTTCTACGCCGATTGGGTCGCGCGGTATCCGATCATCTCGCTGGAAGACGGGTTGGCCGAAGGCGACTGGGCCGGCTGGCAGCAGTTGTATGCCCGCCTGGGCGACCAGATCCAGATCATGGGCGACGACATCTTTGTCACGAACCCCGTGCTCATCCAACGCGGCAGCGACGAGCACATCGCCAACTCGGTGCTGATCAAGCTTAACCAGATCGGGACCGTGAGCGAGACACTGGCGGCGATCACGCTGGCGCACCGGCTAGGCTGGACTGCGGTCGTGTCGCACCGTTCGGGCGAGACCGAGGACACCAGCATTGCCGACCTGGCGGTGGGACTGGACACGGGCCAGATCAAGACGGGTGCCCCGGCGCGCGGCGAGCGGGTGGCGAAGTACAACCAGCTTCTGCGCATCGAAGAAGAGTTGGGCGGCGGGCACTATGCCGGGCGGGCGGCCTTCGCCCGCCCCGCTGTCGCGGCGACGGTCTCGTAAACCAGACCTCGACCCGGGAGCAGAGGATCGGTGCGCTGTCGGCGCGCCGATCCTCTAGCAGCGTCACCGCCCGGCAGAAGCCGGTAAGGAGAGGTCGCCCCAGGGGGCGACCTCTCGTTAGTGGCGAAGAGCGATCTCTTCAGGGGCTATTTTCGCTGCGGGGTGGAGCAGTTGGGGAAGAAGGCCGAGGCGGCGATCTTGGACATCTGCCCGCGCGTGGCCGAGTTGTTCGGGCGGAAGTAGGGGCGATTGGTCGGCGCGACGCATGGCTCCCCGACCCCACCGCAGGGATAGCCACTGATGATGCCCCGGCTTGCCATCCGTTCGATGGTGAGGTAGAACGTGCTGCCGGGGGTCACATCCTGGAAGGTTTGCTGCGTGCTGGGGATGACATCGGCGAAGCCCGCCGACTCGGAGACGATCTTGGCCGTCTGGCCGCGGGTCACGTTGGCGTTCGGGCGGTAGTAGGTGCCGGGGCACGGCTCACCGGGACCACCGCACGGATAGCCGCCGACGATGCCCCGGCAGGCCAGGCAGCGGATGAACGCATAGAAGGTGTTGTTCGCGGGCACGTCCACGAACTGCACCGGGCAACTCGTGGGCGTGGCCGTCACCGTCGGGCTGGGCGTGGCACAGCTCTGGAGATGGTAGTCAATGCGCAGGCCGGGGGTCAGGCTGGCCGTGTTGCAGGAATACTGGGTGAAGCGCCCGGTGGTGGCACTCTGCTCCACGCCCACGACTTCACCCGCCCCGCCGTCAGACGTGACCCCATAGATTGCGCTGACGGTGGACGACCCTTCGGTGAAGATCAGGTCGAAGTCCGACGGCGCGCCGGGTGCTCCGAAGTTGACCGCGTGCCACTGCAAGACGAACTGGCGGTTCGGGGCCGTGCCAAGCGTGGTGGTGAAAATGCCACAGGCGGCACACCCGGCCAGCCGGGTATCCAGGTCGGCCCCGTAGAGCTTGATCGCGTAGGTGTCGTTGCGGTCGGGCAGGCAGGTGTTGTACGACCCGCCCGCCGTGGCCGGGCCGAACATGAAGGTGCCGTTCGAGGTGGCGTAGCCCTGGGTAAACGTCTGGTCATAAAACGTCACCGGGAACGGTAGTTGTACGGTCGTGGCGCAGTCATCGCAGTGGTTGCCGATGTCCTGCGTGCCGCTGATGACGGTGCTCGTGCCGGTGGTGATCGTGTAGTTGAAGCACGGGCCGGGAGTCGCCGTCGCGCTCGGCGTCACCACGGCGGTGCGCGTGGCCGTCGGCGGCGTGCCGGTAACGCTCGGCGTGGCGGTCGGCAGGATGATCGGGGCCGACGGCAGCGGCCAGGCATAGGCCCCCCGCGCGCGGGTCCACACCGACAGCGTGGTCGCTCCCCGGTCCACTTCGATGTCCCAGATCATCACATTCGGTAGCCCGGCCTGGAACCGCTGCCAGGTGGGTGGGTTGGCGTTGATATCATTGGTGAAGAAGAGACCCCAGTCGGTGCCGACAAAGACCTGTTGCGGGAACAACGGGTTGGGCAGGATCGAGTCGGCAGGGATGTTGGGCAGATTGCCGGTCTTGTCCACCAGGGCCGAGGTCGCACAGTTCGCGGTGCAGGTGATCTGGAACACATGGCCGGGGAAGCCGGGGGTGTTCTGGTCAAATCCCAGCAACGTGACATAGCCGACCAGCGGATTCGCCGGGCTGAGGGCCACATCCATAACAGGGCGCTGCCGACCGTGGGAGTCGTCACATTGACCCAGGTGGGCCGGGTCGGTGAAATCACGTCCGCGTTCTGGGTGAGGAAGATCCCGCCATCGTCGGCCTGGAGCAGTTGGGTCGAAGAGCCGGGCAGGAATTGCACATAATGCTGGTCGGCGTGGATCTGATCGCCACCGCTGTAGACGCAGGCCACATCGAAGAAGGTCGTGCCGCCGTCGGTGGACTTCCAGATATCGACGCCGTCGACGTAGATCACATTAGGGTTGTTCGGGTCCACAGCGATCTGCTGGTCGTACCAGTGCTGGACATAGGTGCTGGCGTTCCCCGGATTACCGGCACAATCGGTCAAAGCCGATCCGCTCGAACGCTGCTGCCAGGTGACCCCGGCATCGGTGGTGCGCCAGACCCCCAGCAAGCCGCCTGAGGTCCCCGCCCAGCTTCTAAATACACGCCTGCGGCCCGGCCAGGAGGCACAAGTGCTCCCTGGCCGGGCCGCAGCGTTATTCTCCGGTCGCCTGGTTACATCGCCGTGGCGACCGCGTGCCCGGCCACCCGGTCGGTCAGAAGCTGGCGCAGGACATAGGGCAAGATGCCGCTGTGCCGGTAGTAGCGCATCTCTTGCGGTGTGTCGATCCGCACGGTTGCCCTGAACTCCTGCACCGTCCCATCCTCTCGTGTCGCCCGCACCCGGATCGGCGGGTCCCCTGCGCCCACCCCGGCCTCGGTCAGACCGAGGATGTCATAGACCTCCCGGCCCGTCAGACCGAGCACGCCGACCGACTCGCCCGCCATGAACTGCAACGGCAGGATGCCCATGCCGATCAGGTTCGCGCGGTGGATCCGCTCGTAGCTCTCGGCGATCACCGCCCGCACCCCCAGCAGTGCCGGGCCTTTCGCGGCCCAGTCCCGGCTTGACCCCGTTCCGTATTCCTTGCCAGCCAGGACCAGCAGCGGCACCCCCGCCGCCTGGTACGCCTGCGCCGCCTCGTAGATCGTCGTCACCGTCCCCTCCGGCAGCAGCGTCGTGAACCCCCCTTCCGTTCCCGGAGCCAGCCGGTTGCGCAGCCGCACGTTGGCGAACGTCCCCCGCACCAGCACCTCATGGTTGCCGCGCCGTGACCCATAGCTGTTGAAATCGGCAGGGGCCACCCCCTGCGCCAGCAGGTACTGCCCGGCAGGCGAAGTCTGGCGGATGCTCCCGGCGGGCGAGATGTGGTCCGTGGTGACGCTGTCGCCGAGGACGGCGAGGGCGCGGGCACCGGTGATCGCGGGCACGCGTTCCGGGGCTTCGCGCGGCATCGCGACGAAGTAGGGCGGCTGGCGCACATAGGTCGATTCCGGGTCCCAGGCGAACCGGTCCCCGGCAGGCACGGCGAGTGCGTTCCAGCGTGCGTCGCCGGTGAAAACCGCCGCGTAGCTCGTACGGAACATCTCCGACCGCACCGCCTGTTCCATTGTCTCGTGGATCTCGCGCTGCGTCGGCCAGATGTCACGCAGGTAGACCGGCCCTCCGTCGGGGCCGGTGCCGAGCGGTGCGCTCGTCAGGTCCACATCCATCCGCCCGGCCAATGCGTAGGCCACCACCAGCGGCGGCGACATCAGGTAGTTGGCTTTGACCTCGGAATTAATGCGCCCCTCGAAGTTGCGGTTGCCCGACAGGACCGAGACGACGACCAGATTGCCCTCCGTCACGGCGTTCGAGATCGCGTCGGGCAGCGGGCCAGAATTGCCGATGCAGGTGGTGCAGCCGTACCCGACGGTGTTGAAGCGGAGCTGGTTCAGGTATGGGGTTAGCCCCGCCGCGTCCAGATATTCGGTGACGACTTTGGAGCCGGGGGCCAGCGAGGTCTTCACCCAGGCGGGCGTCGCCAGCCCGTGCTCGACCGCCTTTTTGGCGAGCAGCCCCGCCGCCACCATCACCGACGGGTTGGAGGTGTTGGTGCAACTGGTGATCGCCGCCAGGACGATCGCGCCGTGGTCCAGCGTGAACGCGCCCTGCTCCAGTTGCACCGGCACTCCCCTGGGCGGCGCGACGAGCACCGGTCCGTCCGGGGTCGCCGGATGGCCGCCCTCGTCTTCCCAGCGGCGGATCGGCAGGGGCGGGGTGGCGGGGCCGCCCGCGTGGAGGATCACCCCCAGCGCGTCCGCGAATGATTGCCGGGCGGCGTGCAGCGCCACGCGATCCTGAGGACGCTTCGGCCCGGCCACGCTTGGTTCGACGGTGCACAGGTCCAGTTCCAGCGTATCCGAATAATGGGCCGGTGGCGAGTCGGCGGTGTGGAACAGCCCCTGGGCGCGGTAGTACGCTTCGACCAGGGCGATCTGCGCCTCCGAGCGCCCGGTGAAGCGCAGGTAGCGCAGCGTTTCGGCATCGACCGGGAAGATGCCGCAGGTCGCGCCGTACTCGGGGGCCATGTTGGCGATGGTCGCCCGATCGGCGATGGGCAGGGCGGCCAGACCGGGGCCGTAGAACTCCACAAACTTGCCGACGACGCCATGACTCCGCAGCTGTGCGGTGACGGTCAGCACCAGGTCGGTCGCGGTGACCCCTTCGGGCAGCGTGCCGGTCAGGCGGACGCCGACGACCGGGGGGATGAGCATGGCGACGGGCTGGCCGAGCATGACCGCTTCGGCTTCGATGCCGCCGACGCCCCAGCCGAGCACGCCGAGGCCGTTGATCATGGGGGTGTGGGAGTCGGTGCCAACGAGGGTGTCCGGGTAGGCCTGCGGCAAGGCGTCGCCGTCTGCCGGGGTGGTGAAGACAACGCGGGCCAGGTATTCGAGGTTGATCTGGTGGACGATGCCGGTATCGGGTGGCACTACGGCGAAGTTCTGGAAGCTCCCCTGCCCCCAGCGCAGGAGGGCATAGCGCTCCTGGTTGCGGGCGAACTCCAGGTCAGCATTGATGCGTAGCGCGGCCTCCGAGCCATAGGCATCGACCTGCACCGAGTGGTCAATGGTCAGTTCGGCGGGCACGCGGGGGTTGATGCGCGCCGGGTCCCCGCCCAGGTGGGCCAGGGCGTCGCGCATTGCGGCCAGATCGACCACGGCGGGCACCCCGGTGAAGTCGTGCAGCAGCACCCGCGCCGGGGTGAAGGCGATCTCGGTATCGGGGGTCGCCTGCGGCTGCCAGTTGGCGAGGCATCGGATATCTGCGGCGGTGACGGTCTGGCCGTCTTCGGTACGCAGCAAGTTTTCTAACAGGATACGCAGGGCATAGGGAAGGTGGCTGATGTCGATCCCCAGCACGGCCAATGCGCCCAGCCGGTAAATCTCATACTGTTCGCTACCCACCGTCAATGTGGAGCGCGCGCCAAAACTATTCATCGTTGCAGATCTCCTACTTGTGTGTTAATTCGAGGTGTCTCATAGAGCCTCTATGTACAAGTATAAGTCCGATCCTCTGATTCAATACCTTCGCCAATTGCCAGGCATGACCGGGATTGGGCGTAAAGGTGAGCGAAAGAAATTAAATACGGTCCCGCTGAGGCGGGAGTGTATTTAATTTCAGGCAGTGGGCACGTCCGCCTCCGGCCCCACGCGTCAAATT
>JBBSAN010000073.1:0-14500 GCA_038252265.1 Chloroflexia bacterium | reverse complement strand
TGGAGCCGGAGACCGACCCGATCGGGGACCTGCTCGCAGTATCGGGGGCCTGGCAAGCCCGCGAGGGACGCCCCCCGACACGCCGTGAATTGCTCACGGCATTCTATCACCTGGACCCGGAAGAATCACTACCGCTGCTGCGGCTCTTGATCAGCGCACAACTCAAAGACCCGGTGGGGCTGGCGGTGCCGCCGTTGCTGGGGGGACGTGAAGACCTCTACTTTACCGTGGGGTCGCCGCTGAGCCTGGACCGGGCGATGTTGCGGACCATGTTATATGACTGGCTGTTCCAGCGCCATCGTCCCCCGGAGGCCCCATCGGTGGACTACGAGGCGCTATCCTCCGCTGACCGGGCGATCGTGGCCGCCTGGTACGCCCAGTATGGGCGGCGGGTGGTGGGGCTGGGCGCACGCCACGCCCTGGGCGATTTCTGGTATCCGCAGCCCCTGACCGCCGGCGAGTACCGAACAGGGCGAAGGGATCGATATGGATACCCGCAGGCAACGTCAGGGTTGGGTACGTGCGCGGGCTGTCCACAGGAATTCTAAAGGGAGGAGCACGATGGAGAGCTCACGAAAGCTGGAGCGGTTGGCCGCCCGGACCAAAGTAGCCCGCATGATCGCCGTGCAAGACCTGGCCGCGTGCGTCGTCACCGACGAGGCGGTGCGCACGGCGTTGCTGGCGCGCCTGGGGGACCCGGATGCCGATGTACGGGGGGTCACAGCAGCAGCCCTGGGCAGACAAGCCGCCTACCCGCCATTACGGGCGGCGCTACTATCGTTGCTGGGCGATGGCGATCCAGGGGTACGCGAGGCCACCGTGCAGGCGGTGCAGACGCAAGCAGCCCACCCCGCAGTGTGGAAAGAGCTGCTGAGACGGCTGGCCGACGACGTATCCGCCGTGCGCGAGGCCGCCACGCAGGCCCTGGTCCCCCAGGCCGCGAACCCGGCGGTGCGCGACGAATTGCTGGCCCTGATGGCCGCGCCCGATTGGCCGCTCTTCGCCGCTGCGTGCCGGGTGCTGGTCAACCAGGAGGCAGACCCGCTGGTGCGCGATCGGCTGATCACGCGGCTGGACAGCCCGGTAGGAGCGATCCGGCTGGGAGTTGTGCGGATGTTGCGCCCCTGGCTGGGCGACCCGGCGGTGCAGCAGGCGCTAGAGGCGCTAACCGATGACCCCGACATGGGAGTACGCGGCCTGGCGAAGGCGTTTGTCCAGGCCCAATCCTGACGCCCCGGTGCGCTAAGGGGTGGGATCTCCCGCGTCCGCAGGCGGCGGGACGGGAGGTTGCCCCAGGGCCTGGACGCGCATCCGGGCGGCCCAGTCGAGCGCTTTGCCCGCTTGCGGCAGCCGGGTCGCCGCCGGGGTGATCGGGCGGCTGGCGGCCAGCCCGACTTCCCAGCCCAGCGCCGGGGCGGACTCCTCGACCACGGCTTGCGCCTCGGCCAGCACCGCGCCCGCGTCCAGGGTCGTGATCTGGTGCGCCTGCATCAGCACCCGCCCGCCGACAATCACCGTATCCACGTCGCCACTGGTGGCGGTGTTCACCAGCAGCGCGGGCAGATTGTTCAACGGATAGAAGTGCGGCCCGGTCACATCGAGCAGGATCAGGTCGGCCCATTTGCCCACTTCCAGGCTGCCCGTTTCGTCCCCCAGCCCCAACGCCTGCGCCCCACCAATGGTCAGCATCCGCAACATCTGTTGCGGGGTGAATTGTTGCGCGCCCCAGAGGAAGTTCGCCAGGCAGAGCGCCGTTTTCGCCTCGCGGAAGAGGTCCCACGAGTCGATCCAGCCGGGGTCGTCCAGGCCGAGGGCGACGGTGCCGCCGCCTCGCACAAGGTCGGGCAGGGGGATCCAGTAGCGCTGGCCGGTGCCGAAATAGGAGACGATGGTGGGGCAGTGGACGACGGCAGCGCCCGCCGCGAGGACCCGCTCTACATCAGACGGGCTGGCGGCCAGGAAGTGGGCGAGGATCAGGCGGCTATTGAGCAGGCCCAGGTCGGCCAGTAAGCCCACCGAGTCTGCCGCGCCCATCGCCTGGGCCGCCTTGTTGCTGGCCGGGGTTTCGAGCAGGTGCGTGTGAACGCGGATGGCCGGGTAGTCGGCGGCCAGGCGGGCACACAGTTCCCACAGCGGGCGGCTGGTATAGAGGTCGCCGTGGGGGCAGACGGCGGCGCGGATCCGCCCGTCATAGGCCCCGTGGAATTGTTCGATGAATGTGCGGGCGCGGGCCAGTTGCGCCCCGGCATCTTCGCCCAGCAACTCGTCGCCCAGCGTCGGCCCCAGCAGGGCGCGGAGGCCCGCCTGCCCGACCACGGCAGCCCCGGTGGGCGTGGAGCGGCCCATATTGTTGAACAGGGTGATGCCGCTGCGGATCATGTTCAGCACGCCCAGCCGCCAACTGGCCCCGGTCCAGCGGTCGAGGAAGGGGTCGGTGTCGGTGCGCGCCTGATCGAGCACCTGGCCCAGCGCCGCCGATTCGAGCATGACCCCCAGCCCGCTGAACTGGCTGAAGCGGCCCAGGAGCAGGCTCTGCCCGGTGTGGACATGGGCGTTGACCAGCCCCGGCAGGACCGCCCGCCCGGTGCCGTCGAGGGTGACGCGGGCGGGCAAGGTGGCATCGTCGGGCCGGGTGGGGCGCACCGCAACGAGCCGCCCGCCTTCCACCAGGATGGTCCCCCGCGCAATGATCGTGTCCTGGGGGTCCACGGTGACGATAGCGGCGTCGTGGATCAGCAGATCAAACATGGATAGATCGTGCTCCTCAGCCGGGACTACCGTGCCTTTACGGCTCTTGAAACGCCGGGTCCACCACGGCGCTCGACGCGAAGGTGTAGACCGTGTCGATGACCTCGGTGCCCGCCCAGTTGTTGTGCGCCACACTGGCTGCCGGGTAATGGAGGGTGACCACCGGTGCGCCCTTGTCGCTGCCCTGGAGCACGACTTCGGTATAGGGCACGGTGACATGCTGGAGCGCGTCCAGATAGTTGCAGACCTGGATGCGGGTGTTGCGGCGGGTATCGGGCGGAGTCGGCCCCTCGGCTACGGTAAAGGCCAGGGTGACGATCCCGGCGTCCACCGCGACGGTCTGGAGCTTGTTCCCCAGCGGGGCGGCATGGAGCGTGCCCGCCAGATCGGTGGAGGTGGGGGTCGCGCGCCCGTTGGGCCGCAGAAGCAGGTAGCCACCGCCCACCAGGAGGAGGAGTGCCAGCACCCCGCCGCCCACCAGAGCCAGCGGATAACGGCGCGCCATAGGAATCATAGGATCGATCTCCCCTCGCGCCGCCAGGCTGCCCGGGGCGACGATCTATTCGCGGTCCAGGCACCCGGCCTGCAACGACCCTCCCCCGGAGGACCACCCACTGCCTCGGTGCCTGCGCCTCATGATAGCAGGGTCCGCAGGGGGTGTCAAGCGTGGCAGATGGCGCTATTGGGATACCCGACCCTGTATGGGCGGGGCCGTCTGGCGGCGCGGGCGCGCACATAAGCGGGTAACTCCCGCTGTCATCCTGAGCGCAGCGAAGGATCTTGCTCGGGCCGCATGGTTGTCGGGGTATGACGATCAGGTGTAGGCGGGGATCGCGACTAACCCCCGGCGGCTATAGACCGCGCAGAAGATCCTTCGCTGGGCTCAGGATGACAGGGGTGGGGGGGGGGGGCCGCAACCGACGGGGCAAAAGCCGTTAGGGTTGTTTAGTTTACTGCCCCGGCCCGGTGACCAGGGCCTCGAAGCGGGCGTAGGCGGCATCCCAGGCGGCGGTGTCGCAAGGCGCGTAGGAGGCCAGGGGGACCGAGGCGGCCACGGCCCGGCGACCGGCAGCGAGGTTGGGCAGGGTGCCCGTGGCGAGGGCCTGCACCAGGATATTGCCCAGGGCAGTGGCCTCCACCGGCCCGGCCACGACGGGCCGCGCGCAGGCGTCGGCGGTCCATTGGCAAAGCAGCGCATTCTGGCTACCGCCCCCGACGATGCGGATGGTAGTTAGCGGGTGGCCCAGCAGGCGTTCCAGCGCAGCCAGCACCCAGCGGTAGCGCAGGGCCAGGCTTTCCAGGCAACAGCGCACCAGCGCCCCGACGGTGGCGGGCACCGGCTGGCCGGTCCGCCTGCAATAGGCGCGGAGGGCAGCGGGCATATCGCCGGGGTGGAGAAATTCGGGCGCGTCGGGGTCCACCACGCTCCGCAGGGGGGGAGCCAGAGCGGCCTGCGCCAGCAGATCGGCCCAGGTGGCCGGGTGCCCCTTGCGCTCCCAGACGCGCTGGCACTCTTGCAGCAGCCACAGCCCGCCGACGTTCTTGAGGAAGCGGATCGTCCCGGCCACCCCGCCCTCGTTGGTGAAGTTGAGCAGACGCGCCCGCTCGGTCAGGATCGGCCCTGCCGTCTCCACGCCAACCAGGCTCCAGGTGCCGCTGCTGATATAGAGGCTGTCCGCGTCCAGGCCGGGGATCGCCGCGACCGCGCTGGCGGTGTCATGGGTCGCTGTAGCGATCACCGGCACCGATCCGGCTAACCCCACCGCCGCGCCCACGTCCGGCAACAGGTCGCCCAGCAAGGTGCCGGGCGCGACCAGGGGCGGCAGGAGCGCCGTGGGCAGATCGAGCGCCGCCAGGAGATCAATGGCCCAGCCACCCGCCCGCGCATCGTAGAACTGGGTGGTGGTAGCGTTGGTGTACTCGGCCACGGCACGCCCGATCAGCCAGTAGTGAAACAGGTCGGGGATCAGCAGGAGCGTGCGGGCGGCGGCCAGTTGCGGGTCGTGGTTCACGCCCATGCTGAAAAGCTGGTAGAGGGTGTTGATCGGCATCCGCTGGATGCCGGTCTGGGCGTAGAGTTGGGCGGGCGAGATGCGCGCATCGACCTGTTCCGGCATCCCGTCGGTCCGCCCATCGCGGTAGTGATAAGGGTTGCCCAGCAGCCGCCCCGCCGCGTCCAGCAGCGCGAAATCAATGGCCCAGGTATCAATGCCGATCCCGGCCAGGGGCGCACTGCTTTCCGCCGCATAACGGGCGATCCCGGCCTGGATCTCCTGCCAAAGCCGCAATATATCCCAGTAGAGATGGCCGCGCACGGCCACCGGGCCGTTGGGAAAACGGTGCAGTTCGCGCAGGGCGAACCGTGCGCCGTCCCAGGCACCGAGCATCACCCGGCCACTGGATGCGCCCAGGTCGATGGCGAGAAAATTGGTGGTCTGATCGTTCTGGGCCATGATTACACCAGGGTGGTCGGCACGTCGAAGGCCGAGACCACGGCACGCAGTTCGTCCTCGGTCAGCCCTTCGGCCTGGCCGCCGTTGACCAGGTCCATGTACTCGTAGCGGGCCGCCGTTTCGGCATACTCGATCCGGTCGGCGGCGCGGGTGACCGACATATCGGAGCGGGCCATCAAGCCGTGCTTGCTCCACAGGACCACGAGATGATCGCGTAACAGGGCGACGTTGGCCTCCATCATCGCCGGGGAACCGGGCAACAAGAACGGCATGACCCCGACCCCTTCGGGCAGTTGGACGATGGTTTCCGGCTCCCAGCGGATCAGCCGCCGGTTGAAGTACGCCTGATCGCGGTAGGCCGGAACGTGGCTGAGGTAGACCATATGGGGCGGCTGGGCGTGGATCAGGGCGTGGTAGTTGGTGCCGGTGCGCGCCACCTGATCCTCGTGTACGGCCAGGTGGGAGTTGAACTCGCTGGTCAGGCGGGCGAACAGGCGGCGGGGCGACGTATAGAGCCGCGCGGTCTGCCCGCCCGCGTCGATGACCACCGCGCCCAGGTTGGCCGCCGGGTCGGTCTTGATGTCGCGCAACCGCCGCCCGGAGCCGGTGACGATCACGACCTGCCCCGCCAGTGCGGGGGCGGGCAGCGGCAGCGTGATCGCCTCCACCAGCGGGAAGTGACGGCGGACCTCGACCGGCCAGCCGATACAGACCGAGATATTGCCCGCCGCGCCCTCGCTGGCTTCGATCCCGCTGATCCGCTGCCCGGCCTCGCCAATCGTGACCAGCATCTCGTCCAGTTCGGGATAGGGTTTTTCCAGAGACATAGCGATCAGCTCCTCGTTAGCGTAAAAACGCCTCATGTAGCCCGCCGTCCACCGCCAGGATCTGGCCGGTGGTTTGCCGCAGGCGGTCGGTGAGCAGGAGGAAGACGGCCTCGGCCTGATCCGCCGGGGTGATCGGGCGTTTGAGCAGGGTGCGGTTGGCGTAGAACTGGGCCAGCTTCTCACGCAGCGTTTCGGTGGACTCGTCTTCATTATAGGCGATCTCATACTTCGCCAGCGAGGCGATGACCCGGTCGCGGGGGAACATGGCGCTGCCCTGCACGACGGTGGCCGGGGCGACCCCGTTGACCCGCACCAGCGGGGCCAGTTCGATCGCCAGTTCGCGGATCAGGTGGTTGGCCGCCGCTTTGCTGGTGTCGTAGGCCAGACTGCCCTTCTTGGCGACGGCGGCGTTGGCCGAGGTGGTCAGCACCAGATTGGCGGGCAAGCCTTGCGCCTGCCAGACCCGCGCCGCTTCGTCGGCCACCAGATACAGCCCGGTCACGTTGATGGCGAAGGTCAGCGCCCACTTGTCGTCGGGGATGTGCCCGGCGGTGTCGGGCGAAACGAAGATCCCGGCGGTGACGGCGACGGCGTCCAGCCCGCCATAGGCCAGTGCGACCCCGTCAAGCATGGCGCGGATACTGGCCCGGTCGGTAATGTCGGCCTCCAGGCCGATAGCGGGGCCACAGTTGGAGAGGCCGCTGCCCGCTACGCCGATGCCCAACCCGTAGCGGTCGGTGATCGCCGTGGCCGTCGCCTGCGCCCCAGGTCCATCCTTGTCCACGCAGACGATGTGTGCGCCCTCGCGGGCCAGCCGCAGCGCCGCCTCCCGCCCGATGCCGCTGCCCGCACCGACCACGGCGATGATCTGGCGGGCCAGTTCCTTCTCCGGCGGCATCCGCTGGAGCTTGGCCTCTTCGAGCAGCCAGTATTCGATGTCGAATGCTTCCTGCAACGGCAGCGCGGTGTATTCGTCCATCGCTTCTGCCCCGCGCATCACTTCGACCGCGCAGTTGTAGAACTCGGCGGTGACCCGCGACTCGCTCTTGTCCTTGCCCCAGGCGATCATGCCCAGGCCGGGGATGAGGATGACGGTCGGGTTGGGGTCGCGCATGGCCGGGGAGTCGGCGTGCTTGTGCTGCTCGTAGTACATGGCGTAGTCTTTGCGATACTGGGCCAGGCCGGCGAGGAGCTTGTCTTTCAGCGCGGCCACGTCTTCGGTCTGCGGGTCCCAGGCGACGTAGAGCGGCTTGATCTTGGTCCGCAGGAAGTGGTCGGGGCAAGAGGTGCCCAGTTCGGCCAGGCGCGGGGCATCGTGGCTATTGACGAAGCGCAGGATCGCGGCATCCTCCTGCACGGTGCCGATCAGGCGCTTGGTCCCGCTGACCTGCCCGCGCAGCCAGGGCAGGATCTCGGCCAGCACAGCGTGGCGTGGCTCCTCGTCCAATGCCTCGTAGCGGGCACCGCCGAACGTCGCCGCGCCTTTGTCGTGCGCTTCGATGTACTGGGCAGCGCGTTCGATCAGATCGAGGGTCAGGTCGTAGCAGGCTTTGTCGTCGTCGGCCCAGTTGATCAGCCCGTGGCTGCCCAGGATCACCCCTTGCGCCTGCGGATGCTCACGGACCACCTGCTCCAGCTTCAGCCCCAGGTCGAAGCCGGGGCGCTGCCAGGCGGTCCAGATCACTTCGTCGCCGTAGATCTCGCGGGTCAGCCGCTCCGAGTTGCGCGCCGCCGCCAGGGCGATCACCGCGTTGGGGTGGGTGTGATCGACCTGCTTGTAGGGCACAAAGGCGTGGAGCGGGGTATCAATGGACGACGGGCGCGGGTTGAGATTGAACGTGCAGTGGTTGTACAGCGCGACAATCGCATCCTCAATCGGGGTTTTCGGGCCGCGATGCGGGGCATGGTGATAGTGGCTTTGCAGGGCGATCAGCTTGTCCATGTAGAGCGAGGAGAAGTTCTCGCGCTTGGCTGTGCGCAGGTCGCCGCCGGAGCCTTTGACCCAGAGGACCTGAACCGGTGCCCCGGTCAGCGGGTCGGGTTCGGTCAGCTTGGCCGAGGTGTTGCCGCCCCCGGTGTTGGTGATCCGGCCATCCGACCCCAGCAGATTGGAGCGATAAATCAACCGCGCCACCGGATCGAGCGCGTCCGCCTGCGCATCATCCCAGCCATAGTGGACGTGCTGGTACGTCTCTGGTCTTGCCAACATTGGATCTTGCTCCTTTAGCCGCGCCCCGAAAGCACACGGATCTCGTAATCGCGCACCGCATCGAGGAAGCCGATGCCGACGGGCACGCCCTGTCGCAAACAATAAGCGTCCCACACCGCGCCCCACGGCAGCCCCTTGAGTTCTTCGAGCAAGGCCAGCCGCCCGGTATAATCGCCGTCGGCCTCGAGTTGGCGCAGGCGGTCGGTGGGTTCGAGCAGGGCCAGCAGGGCGGCACGCAGGACGTTGCGCGCCCCGATGGTCCAGGCGGCGAGGCGGTTGATGCTGGCATCGAAGAAGTCCAGCCCGATGTGGACCCGGTCCTGATGGCCCCCGGTCACCACCTCGCGCACCATCGCCGCCGTCTCGTCGCTCAGGGTGACCACATGATCGCTGTCCCAGCGCACGCCCCGGCTGATGTGCAGCACCACGCCGGGCACGAACATCAGCACCGCCGAGAGCTTGTCGGAGATGGTCTCGGTGGGGTGAAAATGGCCGCTGTCCAGGGTCAGCAAAATTTGGTTGCGGACGGCGTAGCCCAGGTAGAACTCGTGCGAGCCGACGACATAGCTTTCCGATCCGAGACCAAACAGCTTGCTTTCCACCGAGTCGAGGTTGTGCTGCGGGTCCACCGGCACGGCCAGGATCTGATCGAGCGACTCGCGGAGCCGGTGGCGGGGCGCAGCGCGATCCGCCGGGGTGTCCTTGAAGCCGTCGGGGATCCAGATGTTGGTCACGCAAGGGGTGCCCTGTGCCGCGCCGAAGGCGGCCCCGATCTGGCGGCAGGCGATACAGTGTTCGATCCAGAAGCGGCGGATGGCCGGGTCGGCGCTGCTGAGGGTGAAGCCACTATCGGCCAGCGGGTGGGAGAAGAGGGTCGGGTTGAAGTCGAGGCCGTGCCCGTTGGCCCGCGCCCAGTCCATCCAGCCCTGGAAATGCTCCGGCCTCAGTTCGTTGCGGGCGATCTTTTGGTCGCCCGGCTCGGCGTAGATGGCGTGGAGGTTCAGCCGGTGGGTGCCGGGGATGAGCCGGTAGGCCTGATCCAGGTCGGCCCGCAACTCGTCGGCAGTGCGCGCTTTGCCGGGATAGTTGCCGGTGGCGGCCAGCCCGCCCCCCAGCGTGGCATCGGGCGACTCAAACCCGGCCACATCGTCCCCCTGCCAGCAATGCAGGCTGAGGGCGATATGGCCCAGCGCTGCGAGTGCCCCGTCGGTATCCACGCCCAGGTCGGCGTAGCGGGCCTGGGCCAAGGCATAGGCCTCGTCCAGTTGCCGGGTGGTCGGCGATGTGCTCATCATCTCGTGTCCTTTACGATAACAAAGGCAAGCAACAAATCAATCTAAATGGAAAATCTCGGTCAGTTCCGCGAACATCTCGTCGGGCCGGGCATTGTTGGGTGACTCGAAAAAGGGGGCCATAAACTCTTGCCAGCGGGTGTTGATTTCGGTCAGCGCCATTCGCGCCTGGGCGGCCTGGAGGCTGTCTGGCGCTTCAAAGTAGCCGAACAAGAGGCCATCGTCGCGCAGGAACAGGGAGTAATTGTGCCAGCCCGCCTCGCGCAAGGCCTGGAGCATGTCGGGCCAGACCTGCGCGTGGTGCCGCTTGTACTCCTCTAACCGGTCCTGTTTAATTTTGAGCAGAAAGCCAACCCGTTTCATCTCCTACCCTCTGGTGATTTTAGATTTTGGATTTTGGAGTCTTTTCGATCTCCAAAATCCAAAATCTAAAATCGAACATCCTTTAGAAGTCGAAGTTGTCGATATTGGTCTTGTCGAAGACGGTCGGCTTGCCGAGCAAGATGTTGCCGTCCGGGTCAATGGTGTAGCTGCCGAGCTTGCCCGCGGTGAAGGTGTCGCCGGGCTTGCCCGCGATCTTGCCGGTCGAGATGGCGT
The DNA here is from genome assembly GCA_038252265.1 of Chloroflexia bacterium. Taxonomy (GTDB): domain Bacteria; phylum Chloroflexota; class Chloroflexia; order QHBQ01; family JAICKM01; genus JBBSAN01. The sequence continues at coordinate 4,374 of JBBSAN010000073.1, read as the reverse complement.
TCAGCGTCTGGATGGCGAGGTAGCCCAGGTCGCCGGGGTTCCAGAGTTCGAAGGCCGGGGATGCGCCGCTCTTGACATAGGCGCGCATCTGGTTGGGCGTGCCCAGGCCGGTCACGAGGACCTGGCCGATCTTGTTGCCGTCGGTGACGGCCTTGGCCGCCGCCGCGATGCCGACGGTGGTGGGCGAGATGATGCCCTTCAGGTCGGGGTAAGTCTGCATCAGCCCCTGCGCCTCGGTGTAGCTCTTCTCGTCCTGATCGTCGCCGTAGACCGTGGCGACCAGTTCCAGGCCCGAATTCTCCGGCTTGGTCAACTCGTCTTTCATCCACTTGATCCACTCGTTCTGGTTGGGCGCGGTGGAGGTGGCGCTGAGGATGGCGATCTTGCCCTTACCGCCCAGGAGCTTGGAGAGGAGTTGCACTTCGCTGCGGCCAATGTCTTCCGAATTCGCCTGGTTGATGTGGACGTTGCGCCCCCCGGCAGCGATGGCCGAGTCCCAGCTCACCACTGGGATCTTCTGGTCCATGGCGGTCTTGCCGACTGAGACCAGCGCATCGGAGTCGTCGGCGGAGACCGCCAGGCCGCTGACGTGCTGGGCGATCAGCGAATTGATCACCTGGATCTGCTGGGTGGCATCCGCCGTGGCCGGGCCGGTATAGGTGACGGTGACGCCCAGTTCTTTAGCCGCTTCCTGCGCGCCCTTGTTAGCGGTGTCAAAATAGGGGTTGCCCAGGTTCTTGGGGACCAGCGCGAAGGTCGCCCCACCGCCGGTGGCGGGGGCGGTCGTCGGGGCCGCCGCCGCAGGGGCGGTCGTCGGCGTGTCGGCGGCGACGGGGGCGGTGGTCGGGGCGGGGACCGGGGTCGCCGTGGCGGCAGCCCCGGTGTCGCAGGCCGCCAGCAGCGGGAGCACGAAGGCGAGCAGCACGAGGGCGGTAATCTTCTTATGCATGAAAATGTTCCTCCTATGGAAGTGCATGGGACCGGTAACGTCGTTGATACGTACATGCGCGGGCCGCGAGTGGCGAGGGATGGTCGGCAATAGGCGTCCTCCTTTGTTCACATCAATAGGTTCTCGTCGCTGTCTGGTGCCACTGCGGCGTTATTGGGCCAGGACGATGGCACGCGACCAGAAGAAGACGAAGCCAAACAACAACGCGACCCCCACGGCCATGGCGACCCGCAGCACCATACTGCGGCGCAGGGTCAACCGGGCGGAAAGCTGGCTTCCCAGCCGGGGCACGAGGATGGAGACGATCAGCAGCAGGCCAATGATGATGTCCTGCACCTGGCCCTGGATGTTGATCAGGCCCATGCCGAAGCGCAGGATGCCGACCAGCACCAGCGCCAGGATCGCGCCAGCCAGCGTGCCGCTGCCGCCGAAGATGCTGACCCCGCCGAGGACGGTGATCGTGATCACGGTCAGTTCCAGGCCGGAGCCGATATCGGGGCGGGTGCTGCCGTAACGCGCGGCCAGGATGAACCCCGCCAGCGCGGCCATCGCCGCCGACAGGACGTAGATCCCGATTTTGATCCGCGCCACCGGCACGCCGGAATAGCGGGCGGCGGCTTCGTTGTTGCCGATAGCGTACAGGTAGCGCCCAAACGTCGTTTTGTGCAGCACCAACCCGAAAATGACGGCCAGCACGGCAAAGACAAGGAGCGAGAAGGGAATGCGGGTGTCACCGAGGGTGCCCTGCCCCAGGTAGGTAAAGGCGGGGGGATAGCCCCGCGCCGCCTGGTCGCCCAGGAGTACATAGGCCAGGCCGCGATAAAACGACAGGGTGCCCAGCGTCACGGCCAGCGAGGGCAGCCGCAGCCGGGCGATCAGCAGACCGTTGAGCAGCCCGGCCCCCACCCCCACGACCAGGGCCACCGCCACTGCCAGCCAGATATTCCAGCCGCCCATGAACAGCCAACCCATCAGCGAGGCGGACAGACCCAACGTGGAGGCGATGGAGAGGTCAATGTTGCCGGTGACGATGATGAAGACCATCGGCAGCACCATGATCCCCAGTTCCATAAAATCGGACGTGGTCCGCAGCAGGTTTGTGGTATCCAGGAAGTAGGGCGAGAGGCGGCTGTTGGCGAAGGCCACCACCAGGATCAGCACGACCAGCAGCCCTTCCCAGCGGACGGCCAGGCGGCGGAAACGTTCGGCCTGTTGTTGCATCGCGGGGTACCTCTCTCCGGCTAGCGGCTCCGGCGGTTCATCAGGCGCTGTAAGCGCCGCGAAATGGCCGCATCGGTGATCACTGCCAGCAAGATGAGCAGCCCTTGCACGGCCAGTTGCCAGAACGGCGAGATCCGCGCCAGGGTCAGGGCGTTGTTGATGATACCGAGCAGGAACGCGCCCAGGACCACGCCGAGCACGCTGCCGCTGCCGCCGAAGATGTTGACGCCGCCGACCACCGGGGCGGCCACGGTCTGTAGCTCAAAGCCCGCCGCCGTGTTCGTCTGCGCGGCCTCAAAGCGCGAGGCCCACAACACCCCGGCCAATCCGCAGAGCAGGCCGGAGATCATGTAGACCAGGAAGACAACCCGGTCGCGGGGGATCCCGGCGAAGCGGGCGGCGTCGGGGTTGCTGCCCACGGCAAAGATGTCGCGCCCGGTGCGGGTGTAGGTCAAGAAGAAGTAGACGGCGGCGACCGCGACGATAGCGAAAAGGATCAGGTTGGGCACGCCCAGCGGGGTGCCTTTGGCGATCTCCCGAAAGCCCGGCGGCATTTCAAAGGCATTGATCCACTTGCCGCCGCTATAGAGGAAAATCAGCCCGCGATAGATGCTGAGGGTACCCAGCGTGGCAATGATCGGCGGCACCCCACCGCTGACGATGATCAGCCCGTTGAACGCGCCCAGTGCTGCCCCCAGCCCCATGCCGAGGAGGACCGCCAGCGGCGACGGCATGGCCGGGAAAGCCACGACCATAAAGGAGACCATCATCGCCGTCAGCCCGATCATCGAGCCGACCGACAGGTCGATGCCCCGCGTGATGATGACCATCATCTGGGCCAGGGCGACGATGACCAGGATCGAGATGTTCAGCAGAATATCGCGGAAATTGTCGGTGGTGAGAAAAGCCGGGCTGCGCAGGCTGACCAAGGTGGAGAGCAGGATAATAAAGAGGATAATGCCCACTTCGCGGAAGCGGACCACCGCCTGCACCAGGCGGCCCCGCGGGCGAATTGTGGCTTCTGCATTTGCGCGCATCCCGGACTCCCTATCGTGTGGTCAACGGTCAGGCCGTGGTCGCGGCGGCCATGATCTTTTCCTGGGTGGCCTCGGCGCGGCTGAACTGGGCGGTCAGGCGTCCCTCGCGCATGACCAGGATGCGGTCGCTCATCCCCAGGACTTCGGGTAATTCGGAGGAGATCATCAGGATCGCCATCCCTTGTGCGGCGAGGCTGCTCATCAGGGCGTGGACTGCCGCCTTGGTCCCGACATCAATGCCCCGCGTCGGCTCGTCAAGAATGAGCACGCGCGGCTCCGTGCCCAGCCATTTCGCCAGCACCACCTTCTGCTGGTTGCCGCCGGAGAGGTTCCCGGCCTGTTGCTCCACACGGGCCATTTTCACTTCCAGGCGCACGGCGGCGGCTTGCGCGGTCTGCAACGCCCGGCTGTTGTGGAGCCAACCCAGGGTGGCAAAGCGCGACAGGACCGGCAGGGTGATGTTGTCGGCAATGCTCATCTTCAGCACCAGGCCGTGTTCCTTGCGGTCTTCGGGCACGTAGCCGATGCCCAGCGCCAGGGCCTGGCCGGGATTGGTGATGGTGACGGGTTTGCCGTCGAGCGTGATTGTGCCGCTGGTGGCCGGTTCAGTGCCGAACAGGGCGCGGGCGACGTTGGTGCGCCCCGCGCCGATCAGCCCGGCCATGCCCAGGATCTCGCCGCGATGCAATTGAAACGAGACGTTGGAGAACGTGCCTTCGACGCCCAGACCCGCCACCTCCAGCACCACCGCGCCCGGCTCGACCGTTTGCTTGGGGAACAGGTCGCCGAGGCTGCGACCGACCATCAGGCGGATCAGGTCGTCGGTGGTCACGCCGGTCATGGCGCGGGTGCCGACATAGGTGCCGTCGCGCAGGATGGTGACCCGGTCGGCCAGGGCGAACAACTCTTCCAGGCGGTGCGAGATGAAGACGATAGCGGTGCCTGCGGCGCGTAGCTGGCGGACGATGACGAACAGGTCTTCCGCCTCACGCAGCGTCAGCGAGGAGGTCGGCTCGTCCATGATCAGCACTTTGGCGTTAATGGAGAGGGCGCGGGCGATTTCGACGATCTGCTGCTGGGCCACGCTCAACTCGCGGGCTTTGGTGCGCGGATCGAGCGCCATGCCCAGCCGCCCCAGCAGATCGCGCGCTTCCCCGTACATCCGCT
>JBBSAN010000072.1:0-14600 GCA_038252265.1 Chloroflexia bacterium | reverse complement strand
ATAGTGCCGCCTTTATACTGAAGGGTGGGAGGTTTAAAAGGTTACTTGCCCAGAATGTGGTCGCGGGCGGCCAGCACCTGCGGGTCGTCTTCCAGCGCGTGCTCGTACCAGGCCACATCCACCACATAATCGGGAATGACGCCTTTGTCCTCGATGCTCGTGCCGTCGGGCTGCAAATAGGTGGCCTGGGCCAGCCCCAGCCGGGCCCCATAGGGCAGGTCGTGGTAGTAGACGGTTTCGGTGTTGCCCGCGCTGGTGGTGCCCAGCACGATGGCGCGCTTACGGATCTGCATGGCGGCGGCGAAGCGTTCGGCGGCGCTTTCGCTCAGGTTGCTAACCAGCACCACCACCGGCTTGTTGCGGTAGGCGGCCAGGGTTTGGCCGCCGGGGATCGTCTCCGGGTTGCGGCTCTCGCGGGTGACTTCGTAGCCAGCGTTGCCGCCGTCAAGGAACAGCTTGAGCGTGTTCGCCAGTTCCGAGATGAACCCGCCGCCGTTCTGGCGCAGATCGATAACCACCCCGTCCACCGGCCCGGCGTCGGCCATCCGCTGGAGTTCGCTCTTGACTTCGTCCGAGATACCCTCGGCCAGGAAGCTGGGGATGTTCAGGTAGACGACGTTGCTGCCCGGCAGGCGCTGGGCGCTGGCGTGGAAGGCGAACGTCACCGTGCCGCGGATGATCGTCACGTCGCGAGTGCCCTTGTTCGGGGTTTCCACCGTCAGTGTCACCGGGGTCCCGGCGGGGCCCCGGATCAGGTGCGGGGCATCGGTGTTGCTGGTCAACGGGGTGCCGTTCACCGCGCGGATGATGTCGAACGGCTTGAGGCCCGCCTTGTCTGCCGGGCCGCCGGGGATGATATAGACCAGGCGCACCGCGTCGGCGATCTCTTGCGAGAAGACGCCGATGCCGGAGAGTTGCAGATCGCCGCGTTGCAGCGCGTCGTCCTGCTCCACCTCTTGCGGGTCCATGAACGACGAGTGCCGGTCGCCCAGCTTCTCGATCATCTCGGCCAGCAGCCGGTAAACATCTTCGACCGTGGCCGCGCTCTCGATCTGCGGCTTGTATTCGTCGTGGACGGCGGGCCAGTTCAGGCCGCGAAAGTCGGTGTAGACATACTCATCCCGCACCGTCTGCCAGACATCCTCGAACACGTTGTCGCGCTGGCTGGTGTTCAGCGGGATCAGGGTCGGCGTGGGGGGCAGGGTCGGGCCGACCGAGACCGCTGTGGTGGCCGGTGCGGTCGGGGTCGCCGGGCGCACGGCGGTCGGGACGGGGGTGGGCAGCGGTAAGATCGACGACGGCCCGCCGAACAGGGTACACCCGGCCAGCAGCACGATGGCGGTGAGCAGTAGCGTGACGCGGGCGGCGTGATGGGCCAGGCGTAACGTGGGTGAGCGGATTGCAGCACCGCGCGAGGGCGCGGTAGGATCGGCAGGAGGGAGTGCGTTCGTCATATTGTAAGGGTAGCAGATTCGTGTCGTAGCGTCAAGGGTATCGCCCGTGCTTGACACAACTATGCTCATACAGTAATATTCATCTGATCACCCTTGCGACCCATGTTATGATAGTCATCTAAACGTTTGCGCGCGTTCGCTCCGCTCAGCGAATGAACGATGGAAAGGAGTTCTGGTTTGAGCCTGTTGTTTGGGGCGACTAGCCTACCTGGGGTGCCCCCACTTGCCCCGTTACAGCAAGTGATCACACTGACCAATGCGACCTTCTCGGGCACGATCACCCTGGCGGCAGGGGATCGCCCCGCCGCCGCCGAACCCTCGCCCGTGCCGCCGCTGCCCGTGGTTGGTGACCATATCTATGGCTTCTTGCACACCGCGTTCGGCGCGGCCTGGCCGCAAAACTCGTTGATCGGTTTCCTCTTGACCCTGGTGGTCTGGCTGGGGTTGGCGCTGCTAGTCTATGTCCTCCTCTTCCAGGCCCTGCGGACGCTGGTCGGGCGGACCCGTAGCGATGCCGATAATGTGGTCCTGCGGACGATCCGCGTGCCGGTCTTTGTCGCCGTTCTCGCCTATGGCCTGGTAAGCGCCCTGGAAGAATTGGCCCTGCCCCGGTGGCTGGATATCGCCATCAACAACCTCTACTTTGTCGTGTTGACCGCTGCGGGGTTCTACCTGGCCTGGCGGATCGTCAAAGAAGTGGTGTTGCGCTGGCTGAAACGCCGGGCGGAAGAGAGCGAGAACCGCCTCGACGATCTGCTGGTGCCGATCCTGAACACGCTCGGCCCGCTGATCTTTTTCCTCGCGGCGCTGCTGATCATCCTCCAGACGCTGGGGGTGGACCTGGGCCTGGTGGCGGTCAGTATCGGCGCGGTGGGCCTGATTTTCGGTCTGGCCTTTCAGGATTCGCTCTCCAACCTGTTCAGCGGGATCTATCTGATGATCGACCCGCCGTTCCGCGAGAACGATCTGATCATCCTGTCCGACGGTAAAATCTGCGGCGTGCAGCGGGTGGGCCTGCGCATGTCGGAGTTGTATGACATGAGCAACCATGCGCTGCTCTATGTGCCCAACACGCACCTGACCGATGCGACGATCTCGAATATCACCAAGCCGACGGTGGATCTGAAGGTGTCCACGAAAGTGACCACCGATTACAAAGCCGACCCCGAAAAGGTGCGCATGTTGCTGCAGGAAATCCTGGAAAGCCATCGCAACATCCTGGGCGATCCCGATACCAAACTGCGGGTGCTGCGCAAACGCCTGGTGGGGACGAGCCTGCTGGCGGGGGAGGGGGGTGGCCCCCTGGACTCTGCCGTGATCACGCTGGGCGCGTGGCAAGCTGGGCGCGAAAGCGACCTGCCGATCCATACCCGCCTGACCAACCTGCGCAAAACGATGAACGTTCGCCTGGGCGAGGCGCAAACGGCCCTGCGCCATCTACCGCCCGCCAAGGGGACGGAGGCGGCGCGGGCGCGGCTGCACCGGGTGCTGGGGATCACGACGGACCATGAGGTGGATGCCGCCGCGATGGATGAGCAGCGGATGCAGCAGATCAGCCAATCGCTGGAGGAACTGGTCAAGGTCCTGCCGTCCACCGCCCTGGCCCCCCTGATCCAGGCCCTGGCCGCGATTGGCACCCTGGACCACCAGGAGAACCAGCTCGAATCCGAGCTATATCGCCTGGAACAGGAGCGCGAAGACCAGTTGGACCGCCTGCTGGCCGGGCTGGTGCGCGGGGGCGAGCAGGTGGCCGCGACGCTGGAAGCACGGAGCCTGCCCAAAGAAGCAGCCCGCGTGCGCCAGTGGACCCACACGATGGCGACACAATACGCCTATTACGAGGTGCTGGCTTCGATCGATGGGCTGGATACGGAGCTACAGGAGTTGATCGGCTGGCTGCGCGAACTGGAAGCGGGCGGCCTGACCAAAGAAGAACGGCTGAAAGTCAAGGGGTTGTTTGGACAGTGGGGCGGCGTGGGGATGCTGGAGAAGCGCCGGGTGCCGGAGCTACGCCGCCAGATCCTGCGTTGGCTAGACGAGAAAGAAAAAGGGAGTTTACCCCAGAGCGAGTATCTGGCGCTGATCGCAGCCTGGGATCGCAAGCTGCGCCTCTTGAGCCGCAAGCTGCGCACCGCGCACGGTGGGGAGGAAGAGGCCCTCGACAATCGCCTGACCGCCGTCCGCGAGCGGATCCACGGCATCCACTTCATCGAGCCGCTGGCCGACTGGAAGCTGCCGGGGGCCACGCTGGCGGCGTTCAGCAGCGATGGGGCACAGTTTGATCTGGCCTTCTACGTGGACGATATCAAGATGGAGCACTTCAGCCGCCAGAACCGGATCATCAGCGATGTGTTAATGGACGCCGAAGAGGTGTTTAAGCGCGAAAACATCGCGATCGTCTAGGCGCTGCGCTGCCTGGTAGATTGGCCTGTCGGGCCAGCAGCTTTTATCCCAACGTGTCTGCGCTTAATCATCCACATTACGTCTTTGGCCCAGCGCATAATTTTTCAAGGCAAGGTGAGGTCTACGATGAAAACAATTACTCCGGGGCAGCGATTCCGCTACTGGTTCGATAACACCATGTCGCGCGGCACGATCTCCTTGATCGCTTGGTTAGGGCTGCTTACCGTGTTGTTAATCCTGATTTTTACCGGCGTACAATTGGCCCTCGAAGCGAGCGGGTTCGTCCCTGCGGGCGATAACAATACCCTGCCTACTCCAATCGATGCGTTCTGGAACAATTTTCTCCATGCCTTCGATCCAGGGGCATTGGGCGGCGACAAAGGGGATTGGCCTTTCCTCTTCGCCATGCTCATTATTACGCTGGGGGGGATTTTTATCTTAAGCACGTTGATCGGGCTGCTCTCCAGCGGCATTGAGAGCAAGCTGGAAGATTTGCGCAAAGGCCGGTCCCTGGTCATCGAGACCGATCACACCCTGATCCTGGGCTGGTCGGATCATGTGTTCACCATCATCTCCGAGCTTGCGCTTGCCAACGCCAACCGCAAAAATCCGTGCGTTGTCGTGCTGGCCGACAAAGACAAGGTCGAGATGGAAGACGAGATCCGCACCAAAGTGCCGAATACCGGCAAGACGCGCATTGTCTGCCGCACCGGCAGCCCGATCGACCTGGATGACCTGGCGATCGTCAACCCGCAGGGGTCCCGCTCGATCATCGTCCTCGCGCCCAGCGACGACGAACCGGACTCGCAAGTGATCAAAACGGTCCTGGCGCTGACCAATAACCCCAAGCGGCGGCGCGAACCGTATCACATTGTGGCCGAGATCCACAACCCCAAGAACCTGGAAGCGGCGCGGCTGGTCGGGGGCGACGAAGCGCAGCTGATTGATGTCGGTGATGTGATCTCCCGGCTGGTGGCGCAGACCTGTCGCCAATCGGGCCTGTCGGTGGTCTATACCGAACTGCTGGACTTCGGCGGCGACGAGATCTACTTCCAGGAAGAGCCGCAGCTGGTCGGCAAAACCTTTGGCGAGGCGATGTTTGCTTATGAAAAGTCGGTGATCATGGGCCTGTACAGCAAAGACGGGAAGGTCACGCTGAACCCGCCGATGGACACCCCCATTGTCGCGGGCGACCAGTTGATCGCCGTCGCGGAGGATGATGATAAGGTCGTCCTCTCCGGCCTGACCGATTACCCGATCAATGCTGCGGCGATCCGCGACCGGGTAGCGGGTACGTCCGCGCCGGAGCGCACCTTGATCCTGGGTTGGAACCGGCGGGCACCCACGATCATTAACGAACTGGACAGCTACGTGGCCCCCGGCTCCGTCACGACCGTGGTCGCGGACTGGGCCGAGGCGCAGGAAGAACTGACGCAGCAGAGTGCCAACCTGCACAACATGACCCTGACCTTCCAGATGGGGGATACCACCGACCGCCGCACGCTGGACAGCCTGGAGCCGGGCACCTATCAGCACATCATCGTTCTCTGCTATAGCGAACTACTCGAACCGCAGCGCGCCGACGCCCGCACGTTGATCACGCTGCTCCACCTGCGCGACATGGAAACGCGGCTGGGCGAGCGCTTCTCCATCGTCAGCGAGATGATGGACGATCGCAACCGTGAGCTGGCCGAGGTAACCAAGGCCGATGACTTTATCGTCAGCGACAAGTTGATCAGCTTGATGATGAGCCAGGTGTCGGAGAACAAGCACCTGCGGGCGGTGTTCGCCGACCTGTTCGATCCGGAAGGGTCGGAGATCTATCTCAAGCCGATCGAGGAGTATGTGGCACCGGGCCAGGCGATGACTTTCCATACGGTGGTCGAGGCGGCCCGCCGCTGCGGCGAGGTTGCGCTGGGCTATCGGGTGATCGCCTCGGCCAACGACGCAGCGAAACAATATGGCGTGGTGATCAACCCGCTCAAGTCGGCGCAGGTGACCTTCGCGCCCGGCGATCGGATCGTGGTGCTGGCCGAGTCCTAAGGCGGCGCGGCAGGGCGGACCCCCGCGGGTCTGCCCTGCCGGGCTGTCGCACCTTGACATGATTCTCTTCACTGACTATGATAAACGGGTATTGGCAGACACCGTACCCATACGTCGCACCCCAGGAGAAGAGAGGTAACGCAATGAGCAAAACGCTGACAGCCCTGTTCGATGGTCAGGTATTCCACCCGGATATCCCCCCGGATCTGGAACCAAACACACACTACATCATCCTGGTGCAACCGGTGCATGCTCCAGGCGTGGCCGTGCTACCGCAAGCGGCCTTACCCCGTGGTGTGCCAGGCGTGGCGCTTCTACCCTTTACCGGCACCTGGGATCTGAGCGATTTACAGGTGGTTGCGGAAGCTATTGAAGAAGCGTGTGAGCAGGTGAATATGGATGAGTGGTAAATTCTTGTTGGATGCGAACATTGTCATCGCTATTTTTGCCGGGGAGCCATCGGTTCGGGAGCATCTGGCCCAAGCAGCTGAAGTCTATGTCCCGAGTATTGTTCTGGGCGAACTTTATTTTGGCGCACGCAAATCGGCGCGAATTGCCGCGAACGTGGCACGAGTTGATAGCTACGCGGCAAGTAGTACCGTTCTGGATTGTACTGAGGGGACTGCGCAAGAATACGGCGTGATCAAGAAAGAGTTGCGCGAGAAGGGCCGTCCCTTGCCGGAAAACGACATCTGGATTGCAGCGATTGGGCGGCAGTGGGATCTAACATTAGTAACGCGTGATGCTCACTTCAGCGAAATCGAGAATCTACGGTTAGATGTGTGGTAGGTTCATAAACATACAAGAGAGGGCCGCGAAGGTTTTCCTTCGCGGCCCTCTCTTGTGTCTGCGGATAGTGCGTCCCGTTACTCCGAGATCCACGGCTCCGTGCTGCGCTTCCAGCTATGGATCTCGTCGGCAGGGAAGAACAGGCCCACTTCACGGGCGGCATCGTCGGCGTTGGCCGAGCCGTGGATCAGGTTGCGCCCGGTCTCGATGGCGAGGTCGCCGCGGATGGTGCCGGGGGCGGCGTTGGCCGGGTTGGTCACGCCCATGGTCGTGCGGACCACGGCGATGGCGTTCTTGCCCTCGAAGATGGCAAGGACCACCGGCCCGCCGGTCATGTAGGCGATCAGGCCGGGATAAAAAGGCTTGCCTTCGTGCTCGGCATAATGGCGGGCAGCCACTTCCGGCGCGATGACGGCGAACTTGAGCGCGGCGAGGCGCAGGCCACGCCGTTCCAGGCGCTGGATGATTTCGCCGACTAACCCGCGCTGCACCGCGTCGGGCTTCAGAATCACTAAGGTCCGTTCCAAAGGGTCTCTACTCCTCCATTTGTAAAATGCGGCCCAGCGGGCACGTTCCCGTATTGTACCAAATTGCCCCTGGCGGCGCAATGCGAATGCGGCGAAAGGCAGACAGCAGGCACCGCGCCTGACCTATGGCGGGGGTAGCCCCACCCACCGCACGCACAACAAGCCCACCTACACCAGGCCGGGGGTTGTCTTGCGTTTGGTAGCCTAAATCGGGATGGCCTCGCGGACGCGGCGGGCGGCTTTGCGCATCTCGATCCGAATGTACCCCAGGTTGACCCGTTTCTCGGTGATCACCACCAGGATCAATTCGTCGGCTTCGATCAGTTGAATGGCCCCTTCTGCCGCTTCAATGATCGTGTTGGACAGGTTGCCGACCCCGATCCGCTCGGTGGCTTTGGAGATGGTGCCGTACATGGCGGCGGCCATTGCGCCCAGCATTTCGGCGTCCTCATCTTCGAGTAGCGTGCTGGCGACGACCAATCCGTCTTTGCTCACCAGCAGGCTGCCGATCACGCCGTCAATGCGGATCAATTCTTCAACAATTTTCCTCACCCAGATGTTCCTCCCGAAACTAAGCGGTTGGAAGAGCAGACACTCTGACCATGCCTGCCGTGTTGTCGTTTGGTCTGGCGGCGACCGTGCCCGTGGGGGCACCGCGCCGGTGGGCTAGCGCCGTTCGATGCGGGCGATGAAGCGGCAGGTCTGCCCGCCCAGGCCCCAGCAGCCGATTTCGCGCACCAGGATTTTCTGGCCGGTCAACCCGCCCAGCGCCCCGGCCAGGAACCCGGCCTCCAGATGGCAGAGCGGCTCGCCCACGTTCGGCACGCCAGCAGCGCTCAGGGTTTCAGCGATCTCGATCTCCATCTGGTCCGGGGTCTGCCCGATCAGGTGGGGGATGCCCAACTGTAACTCGGTCATGGCGCGGAAGATGTCGGGCACGGAGCCGAAATGCAAGCTGCGTGCCCATTTGCGCCCGGCCAGGTAGACGGCCCCGGAGAGGCCCGCCCCGGCCATGCTACCCAGCGCGCCCAGGCGCACGGCGCGGAAGGCCAGCACCGGCGATCCCTCGCCCAGCCCTGGCCGGGCGATCCGCGCCCAATCGGCGACCTCCAGGTCGCTGATGTTGCCGCCCGCAGCGGCCTGGTCCTTTCCGGTCTCGTCCGGCATCGGCAAAACTCACCTCAGCGATAGGGTCTGGCCGGTGCCGCACCGGCGGCACCGGCAGGCCGGTACGGCTTACTTCGCGCCCTGGCTCAACAGCCAGTTGTACTGGCTGATCGCCGCCTGGAACATACCCGCCTTGCGGTAGGCATCGCCCAGCACCCGATGAATGGTTGCGTCGTCGGGCAACTCTTCGGACAGCGCCCGCAGGTTGTCCAGCACGATCTCCATGACGTTGCCGGGAACCTCGCGGTTCTTGATCAGCAATCGGTATTGCTCCAGCGCGCGGCGATAATCCTCGCGCTCTTCGTAGACCCCGGCGAGCACCAGCCGGGCGGCGGCATCGCTCGGGTTGTCCTGAAGGTGTTGCAGGATGTCGTCCACCGACTCGTGCCCGCCCGCAGGCGGGGCGACCGAGGCGGCGACGGGCCGGGCCGGGGCCAACTCCAACGGCGCGGCGATGGGGGGCAGCGGTGGGTTGTAGTGGATCTCTTCGACGGCGGGTTCGCCACTGAAGCGCAGGGCCGGGGCGGTCGGCGTGATCCGCTCCTCCAACGTAGGAGCGGACTGGATCGGTTCCGGCGCGGCGAAGACCGGCTCGGCAGGAGCAAAGGCCGGAGCTTGCTCGTCGGCGGCGAAGGCCGGCTCGGCAGGCGCGAACGCCGGGGCCTGCTCGTCGGCGGCGAAGGCCGGGACTTCCCGTTCGCTGGGGGTGAGCGGTTCCGCCGGGGCGGGCCAGGCCTGCATATCCTCTTCCCCGAACACCTCCGCGACCATCGGTTCCGGCTGGTCAAAGGTGGGCGGGATCCAGGGTTCGGCAGGGGCGGGCGTCGTTTCCGGCCCGGCGGGGGTGGTCATGCCGCTCATCCAGGAGGGCAGGGCGTTGCTTTCCAACTCGGCCATCGGCTCCGGGATGGCCGGAGCGGGGGTGGATTCGCCGCTCAACCACGAGGGCAACCCCTCCTGGTCGCCAAAGGTGCCGGCAGGTTGCGCCGGGGCGGGGGCGCTGTCGAGGGCCGCGGTGCTGCTCAGCGCACTTTCGTTGAGCAGGTAGGCTTGCTCTTCGGGGGTCAGGCCCATTTCGGCCAGATCGAAGCGCGGTAACCCGCTGAAGTCGAACTCCCCGCCAGCGGCGGCTTCCGCCGGGGTGGTCTCGATGGGCACGCTCCACAGTTGCTCCGGTTGGCCGGGGGTCAGATCGGGGGTAGCCGCGACCGGCACCTTGCCCGTCCCTGCGCCAAATTCGAACGACTCGGCACTCGCCGGGGTGGGCGGTACCGGGGCCACGTCGAGCGAGGTGAAGTCGAAGACCGGAACTTCGGGCGCGGCTTCAAAGGCGCTGAAGTCGAACGGTTGCACCGCATTCATGTCGAACGCCGCCGGGCTGGCGACCTCGCCGGTGGGGCTGGCGTCGAGCATCGAGAAGTCGAATTCATCAACGGCTGCCGCTGCATCATCGGCGGCGGCGAGCGCCGGGCTGAACGGGGCGACGGGTTGGGCAGGCACGGTCGGGAACGCTACTGCCGCTTCTTCCTCGTCAAAGGTCGGCCACAGATCGGTCGCCTCTAGCGGTTCGGGGATTTCGGCGGCGGGGACCACCGGCTCCGGTTCGGGGGTGGCGGCGGCACGCATCACAGCTTCCAACTCCTCTTTGCGGCGGCGGGCTTTGGCAAAGATCGACTCCCCGGCGGGTTCGGGCGCTTCTTCCTGTGGGCGCTCCCGGCGACGGGGGGTGCCGCCGCTGGGCCGTTGCCAGCTATAGCCCCGGTTTTCCTCTTCCTCTTCGTCGTCAAACTCGGCGTGGTCGCCTGCGCGGCGGCCAAAGCTGCCCGCCCCCCCGGCGTTGGCCGGGAGATCGAGCTGCATATCATCAAAGGAGAACGGCTGGATGCCGCCCAATCCGGATCCCTCGCCAAAGGGGCCGGTCCCGCCCAACCCATTATCGCCCAGTGCCGCGCCCGGCTCCTGGCCGAATGAGAACGGCTGGAAGTTGAACTCTTCCGGGTTGAAGGGCGCCATATCGGTGGGCGGCGGCGGCAGCGCCACGGGGGGTACCGGCGGCGCGGGCGGCAGGGCGGCCCCAAAGTCGAAGTTGTCGAAGGAGAACGGCTGCACACCGGGCGGGGAGAGATCAACGCTGCCGGATGCGGCGGGGGTCTCGTCGGCGGAGTTGAGATAGTCGAGGAAATCGTCCACATCTTCCGTTGGAGCGGGGCTGCTCCATCCACCGGGCTGGGCCGGTTGCGTGGGCGCGCCGAAGTCGAACGGTTGGACATTGCCCAGCCCGCCCTGGGGCGCGGGGGCGGCTCCGCCGCCGAAGTCGAACGGCTGGACGCCGCCCAGATCCGCACCCATGTTGCCGAAATCAAACGGCTGGACGTTGCCCATGCCGCCTCCGGCAGGTGGCGGTGCCGGGGCCGCCCCGCCGCCGAAATCGAAGGGCTGGACGCCGCCCAGGTCGCCGCCCAGGCTGCTGAAGTCGAACGGCGCGACGTTGCTGCCCATCCCACCGGTTTGCGCCGGGGGGGCCGGGGACGCGCCGAAATCAAACGCGGGGATGCTGCCCATCCCGCCTTGCGGTGCAGGGGGGGACGCCGCCCCTCCGAAGTCGAACGGCTGCACGCCGCCGAGGTCCGCGCCCATATTGCCGAAGTCGAACGGCTGGACGTTGCCCATGCCACCTTGCGGCGCGGCAGGGGCCGGGGCGGATGGCGCGGGGCCGAAGTCGAACGCCGGAGGGTTGCCCATGCCGCCCTGGGGGGCCGGGGCGGCCCCGCCGCCGACGTCAAACGGTTGGACGCCGCCCATATCCCCGCCCAGGCCACCGAAATCAAAGGGTTGGACGTTGTTGCCCATCCCGCCTTGTGGGGCGGGCGTAGCACCGAAGTCAAATGGCTGGACGCCACCTTGCGGGGCCGCCCCCGCTCCGAAGTCAAACGGCTGGACGCCGCCGAGATTCCCGCCCAGGCCGCCGAAATCAAACGGCTGGACGCCGCCCGTTCCTCCCTGCGGTGCGGGCGCGGGGGGCGAGGGGGGGCCGCCCTGGAGCCAGCTTGGCAGCCCTTCGCTATCCATGTTGTCGGACGACATGCCGAAGGGGGTGGGGGCCGGGGGCGGGGCACTGGGGGTGCTGCCCTGGAGCCAGCTTGGCAACCCTTCGTCGTCCAGGTTGCCGCCGCGCGCGCTCACGGCGGGCGGGGCGGGCCGCGGGGCGGCAGGTTGCGCCGGGCCGGGGCTGCTGCGCAGCCAGTCGGGTAGCCCTTCCGCGTCGAGGTTGCCGCCCGCCCCGGCGGGGGGCGGGGCACCGAACCCGCCCGGTGACGGTGCGCCCGGCGCGACGCCGAAGCTATCCATGCCGCCCATGCTGCCACCGGGGACAGCGGGGGCGTTGCTGGCGGGAGTGTTCAGCCAGGCCGGTTGCCCGGTATCAGCGGTCCCTCCACCGAAAGCAAACCCGCCCGTATTCGCCGGGCTGGCCGGAGGGGTGGGCGGAACGGCGGCAGGCGCGCTGTCCTCAGCCAGGAAGGGTTTGAGGTAATCCGGCAACCCTTCGCGTTCCCAGTCGAACTCAAACTGGCGTTCCTGGTCGTCGTCTTCTTTGTAGCTCGGGGCCATAGTGTTCTCCTTCATGGCAGAGTCCGCAACGGTCTCTGGGCTGGGGGCGGGCAGGTGCCCATCATCCGGGATGGACACGGCAGGTACGTCTTCACTGGTGGACAGCGGGTCGGGGGCGGTGACGACCGCCAGGGAGTCTTCCGGCGCGGGCGGCGCGCTAACCGGTTGCGCCGCCTCGGTGGGGAGCGCCGCCTCACGCATGAGCGGCCCGGTGGCGTCATCACCGGAGGCCGCCAGGGGCGGGGGGGCAGGTTCCATCTCTTCCAGGGCGACCGGCACGTTGGTTGTCTCATCCAGGGGCGGGGCAGGGGCTTCATCCACCGCGGACAGGGATTCGTCGGCGGGGGTAGGGGCAGCAGGCGCAGCGGCGGTGGCCTGTGCGGGGTCCGTTGCGATCAATATCCGGGGGTCCGGCGCATCTACCGGGAGCGGGTCGGCCCCCTCGTCTGGTCGGGTCGCGTCCTCGATTTCGGGTACGGCCAGGTACTCGATAACTTCTTCGCTCGTTCCCGATATGGGCACCGTTTGGTATTCCATTGGAGCCAGCGGCTCTGTGTCTTCGTCGCTTTCTGCCGTGTCGCCTTCCGGGCCTTCGACCTCTGCGGTGGCGGCCAGGGTGGGTTCGTCCGGTGCTGAGGGTGGGATCGGGCGGTCGCCCCCCGCATCTGTTGGCGGCTCATCGTCCCCAGCGGGAGCGCGCGCCTGCGCCGCAGGGGGCAGGTCCGAGTCTGGCCCCTCGGCTCCGTCTGCTTCATTCGCCGGGGCCAGATCCTGGGGTGGCCCCGGTGCTTCAGGCGGGGTGTCCGTCGCGGGTGCGGCCTCTTGCGGTTGGAAGGATAGGGTCAACTCGGTCGCGTCCGCCGCCGGGACGCGGGCTTCTGCGTGCGGCGGCGATTCCGCCGTGGTCTCATCGTCCGCCCCGATCTCACCGTCCGCCGGGGCCGCCGTTTCGACCGGCGCGGGTTCGGGCGCATCCTCCACCGGAGCGGCCACGTCCGGCGGGGGTGTTTCTTCTGCCAGAGCAGTCTCTGGTGCATCGTTCGCCGGGGCAGGGGTTGGTTCCTCTTGCTCCGCAGCGGGGGCTGGCTCCCTCTCTTCGGGTGGGACCGCGTCTATAACGGGAGCCTCTTGTGGTGGCGCAGGGGGTGGGGCCGGGATCGGGTTCAAGGCCGCCACGGCCCAGGCCTGGAACCAATCGCCCGGCGGCGGGGGTGGCGGGGGGGCGGTAGCAGGGGCAGGAGCCTCCATGGTTACCTGCATGGCTGTGGTGTCTACCTCCGATTCGTCGGAAGGCGGGGCTTCCGGTTCGACGGGCCGCATCAGCACGGTGTCGAGGCCAGAAGTCGGCGCGGGCAGCGTCGGCTCATCTGCCGATGTGGGCATCGGCAGGATCACGTCGAGCGATCCGCCTTCCAACCCGTCCGGCTCTTCGATGGGGGCTGCTTCCACGGCATCGCGGGCCGGAACGGCGGGTTCGAGGCTCCTCACCATGTCCTCGTCGGCCAGCGGGGCGGTGCTGTGGGGGGAGGCGGCGGCGGGGGTGCCGTCGTCCAGTGCCAGGGCAGCGGTGACGCGGCGGGCGGGAGTGGTGGCGAGGGGTTCCTCGTCCAACTCCAACGGCAGGGCCAGGTTGAGGTCTTCCTCCATGACCAGTTCGCCGCGCCCCCAGCCCGGCACCAGGGCGGGCTGTTCGGCGGTGACGACCGGGTCCAGCGGCCAGGGGGTGTTGGCCCATAGTTTGCGCGCCGCGCCGTAGTCGGGGTCGAGCGCGACCGCTGCCGACAGGTATTCGCGCCCGCTGTCGAGCTTGTCGCCGGTCCAGTGGAGATAGCCGAGGATCCAGTTGGCCTTGACGGAGTTGGGATGATCGGCCAGGATGGTGGCGGCCAGGCTGGCGGCATCGATCAATTGCTCGTTGCGCCAGAGCGCTTCCAGCAGGGCGACCTGGCCGTCCCACCGGTCGGGCAGGGTCTCGCCGATGCGGCTGAACTCGGCGATGGCCGGTTCCAGCAATCCGGCGCGCAGGTGGGTGTAGGCCAGGCCGATGGGAGTCGTGCGAATGTAGGCTCCGGCAGTGCCATAGCGCACCTTGTAGAGCCGCAAGAGTTCGGCGCGTAGCTCCCCGATACCGGGGTCTACCTCGAAGCCGCGCTCCAGTTCCGAGATGGCGACTTCGACCAGGCCGTGTTCTTCGGCGATGATCGCCCGCCCGACGTGGGCCAGGACGTGCTGGGGGTCGCAACTGAGGACGTGGGAGAAGAGCCGCCCGGCTTCGCTCAGCCCGCCGTGCTCCAGGTAGGCTTCGCCCAGCAGGCGATACCCTTCGACATAGCGGGGATAATAGCGCAGCACATGCTGGCAAATGGCGACGGAGCGATCCAACTCGCCCGCCTCCAGCGCCTCTTTGGCCTGGTTGTATGCTTCCTGTAGGGTAATGTTCGGCATACGTGCCCTGTTGGCTCAGCGCCTCCCTACAGCGCCCGCGAACCCGCCGCGATTATGTTCCCTACTGAACTTCCGCCCCACCGGGGGATGATCCGCTCTGTATACTAGCCTTAATTAGCGCCATTATACCCCATTGCCCCGGTGGCGACAAGGGGCGCGTGGT
>JBBSAN010000071.1:0-14649 GCA_038252265.1 Chloroflexia bacterium | reverse complement strand
TTGGAATATTCCAGCGCGACACGGACAGCGTGGTCGGCCCGCACCTGCTCCAGCGTCACCCGCTCCGGCCCCGGATCAGGCGGCGCCAGCGCGGATGCCGCCGGGGTGGGCACACTTGCGGCCTCCGTGCGCCCGTTGTGGGACACCTCAGTGGCGGCCATCTTCGTTTTCTTTACCATACCGACGATTCACTCCTCTGGGTATAACGTCTGCCCGAATTATACATGATGTGCCCTGCCGGGGCAAAGGTGGGGGTGGCAGGGTTCCCGCCCCCTTTCACCTTTCGCCTTCTTCGGTTCGGGCCGTTCGTCGTTTCGTACGGTTGGGGCGCAAACCCGCCGCAAAAGCCCTTGCACAATTGGGCGGGGTTTGATATAATACCAACGCTGATGGGCGTGTAGCTCAGTTGGTTAGAGCGCATTCCTGATAAGAATGAGGTCCCTGGTTCGAGTCCAGGCTCGCCCACCCCGTCCATTGCGGATTTTAGATTGCGGATTGCGGATTAGGAGCTGAGTAATCCGCAATCCGCAATCTAAAATCCGCAATCGTTTTGGCGCGTTCGTCTAGAGGCCTAGGACACGTCCCTTTCAAGGATGAGATCAGGGGTTCGAATCCCCTACGCGCTACCCCATGAAAAAGACCCTGCCGGGCTGGCAGGGTCTTTTTGTTGCGTGTGAAAATGCTCCGCGCTCGGTGGAGCGGGTTAGAGGAAGTCGCGGAACTTGGCGGTCAATGCGGGAGAACGCAGCTTGCGGAGGGCCTCGGCTTCGATCTGGCGGACACGTTCGCGGGTGACACCGAGTTGCTCGCCTACCTTCTCCAGCGGGTACTGGTGGCCGTCGCCCAGGCCAAAGCGCAGTTGCAGCACGATCCGTTCGCGCTCGGTCAGCACGTCTTCCAGCACATCGGCCATCTGCTCTTTCAGCAGGGAATGGGTGGCGACCTCTTCCGGACTGGTCGAGGTTTCGTCGCTGATGAAGTCGAGCAACTGGTTGTCGTCGGCCTCGTCGCCCATCGGGGCTTCGAGCGATACCGGAGTCTGGGCGGCGCGCAGGATCTCACGCACGCGGCTGCCTTCCAGCCCCAGTTCGGCCCCGATCTCTTCGGGGCGCGGGGGCCGTCCCAGCTTCTGGTTCAGGTCTTGCGCCACCTGCGACACACGGCCCATCGCCTCGCCAATGTGGGCGGGCAGGCGGATCGTGCGCGATTGCTCGGAGATGGCCCGCAGGATGGCCTGCCGGATCCACCACGTCGCATAGGTTGAGAACTTAAAGCCGCGCCCCGGATCGAACTTATGCACGGCCCGCAGCAGCCCCATATTGCCTTCCTGGATCAGGTCCAGCAGGGTCAGGCCGCGCCCGACATACTTCTTGGCAATGCTGACCACCAGTCGCAGGTTCGCCAGGACAAACTTCTGGGTCGCCTCGAAATCTCCCTCGTTGATGGCGCGGGCCAGGGCCAATTCCTGCTCGGCGTTTAGCAGCGTGGTGCGGCTGATCTCGCGCAAATAGAGGCGCACCGGATCGGTGACATAGGTCGGGTCAATACCGGCGACCTCAGCCGCGTTGTCCCAACCCTCGTCGTCGTCGTCGTCATCGTCAGCAGGGGGGGCGGGCACCGATTCGTTGCTGGGGGCGGCAGCGGCGGCCAGGTGCAAGGCATCATCGGGCAAGGGAGCGGGGTCGGCCAGGGGGACCGCCGGGTCGGGCGAGGCCGCCGCCAGTGCTTCCATGCGCTTGATCTCCTGGTATAATACCTCGCCTTCATGGCTTTCGGCATCTGCCCGCGCGGTCGCCTCGGCCTCTGGATCGAGACCGATGCCACTCACGGTCGGTTGCGCCGCCGGTTTACGCCTTCTAGGCATGACGATGCTCCTCCTCTTAGATGTGCCGCAGGAACGGCTGCGCAAAACCACGCACTCACCCAGCCGCGCGGATCTGTATGCAATAGGTGTGCCAAGAAAGCGCCCCAAGGGGGCGATTACCGGATGCGCACCATCCGACTATGGCTCGCCCATTCCGGCGAGGTGGTTCTGTAACTTCTGGAAGGCGGGATGGTAGGGATGGGTATCGGGCTGGCGGGCGAACAGATCTAACAATTCGCTCACCTGGCGCAGTTGGCGCAGATCCGCCCCACCGGGAGCCACCCGGTGCCGCAGGGGACGGCGTTCCAGTTCGACCTGGGCGATGGCGCGGACCCCGTGGCGGATCACCGTTTCCAGCACGAGCGCCGCATAGAAGACGACACCGCTCAAGGCCGGGCTGTCGGGGGCGGGGGCCACCGAGAAGATCGCCTCTAACAGGGCACGCCGGGCGGCAAAGACGCGGCTCACCGGCTCGACCAGCGCGCCGAGCGCCGGGAAAAAGACGCGGAACCAGGCGTGCATCGGCAGCGCCGCCAGGTCGCTGCCCCGCATCGCCAGCAGATCGGCGACGGTCACCCGCGAGAAGCGCGCGCCGGGCAGTGGCCCGGTGGGGGCTTCATCCCGCCGGGGGGGAGTCCAGAATGGTTTCACCAGCCGCACCTCCGGGTCGGTCAGCAGGGGCGCGGTCAGCACCGGAATCAGGCGCGTATCCAGCCGCCCGGCCTTCGGATCGAGCCAGACCAGGAGATCGCCCGACGGCCCCGCCAGCACCTTTTGCAGCAAAGGCACCAGCCCGGTGACCCCCTGGGCGCGGCTTTCGGGCACGGTGAACACCGGGAAGCCCAGGGCTTCGACCACCTCGCGGGTGTTATCGGTCGATCCGCCATCCACCACCACCACCTCGTCGGCCCAGGCCATCGGGCCAATCAGGGCGTGGCGCAGGCTCTGGAGGAGCCGGGTCACGCGGGCGGCATCGTTCAGGGTCGGCACGATCACACTGATCCGGGCATGGTGCGCCTGCTTAAGCTGGTACCAGCGGTCGAGCTGTTTGAACTCGTCGGCATGATAAGTGTTCTCCACGAACCACTGCTCCGCGACCGCTGCCGAGCGGGTTTTCTGGGCGCGCTCCGGGGCGTGATAGCTGGCGAAATCCAGGGGGGTGCGCGCCCGTACCAGCAGCACCGAGCGGCCTGCGGCCTCCAGTACCCGACCGACCACCGGATGCAGGGCCGGATCTTCGCCTGCGCCGACGCCGGGCGCACCCAGCACCACTAGATCGGTCGGGCGCGACTCCTCGGCCACGGCCTGGCCCACATCATCGGCCACGGTCAGCACATGCTCCAGCGGCAACTGCCCCGCGGCTTCGATCCGGTTGAGCCGCTCGGCCAGGGCCAGGTAGGGTGCTTCTTCGCGCAGGCGGGCCACCCGCGCCGCATCGCTGGCCGCCGGGTCCTGGTCCAGCGGGCAGGAACGGGGCACGCTGTGCATCACAGTGAGGCTGGCCCCCAGCCGGGCCGCCAGCACCAGGCTGATATCGAGGGCCAGTTCGGCGGCGGGACCCCCCCGCACGGGCACAAAAATGCGCCGCCCCATATCCCATCCGCCGGGCCGGGCGAGGAGGATGTTGGCGGGCGGGTTGTTCAGCAGATCGTCAATCGTTTCGCCGTAGCTGTGGTGGGCCGGATCGTTGGCGTAGCCCTTCCAGTGGAGCAGCAGCAGGTCCGCCGCGCTCGAATGGGCTGCCTCGCGGATGCCTCCGGCCACGCTGTGCGCCACCCGCACCATGTGATGGATCGGCACCGAAACGGGGATGCCGTCGGGACCGGTGCCGACCGGCACTTCGTTGGGCAGGAAGCTCAACAGGGCACGATAGGCCCGCGCCATGCTACGCCCGTCGCTGACCGGGGAGTCCGGCGGCACTTCGACCACGCCGAGGACGACCACCTGCGCCGGAGGCTGGGGCACCCCCTGTGCCCCGGCGACCAGCGCGGCGGCCAGATGGACGAGTTCGGTAGCGACCCCTAGATTCAGCAGCGGAACCAGCACGGTGCGCGGCTGCATAAGGGCCGCCCCGGTGCGGATATCACTCACTACCCGGAGCACCACTCGCGGGCGGGGTCGCCGGGCCGGGTGCCCCACCGCCTTCACTGCCCATCCGCTGGGTAGCAACCTCGGACGGGGTGCTCGTCCCGCCTTCTACGGGCGACGGGGTGAGCGCGGGTTCCGGCACCACATCCACAGCGTCCAGCCGTTGCCGGGGGAATTCCGGCGCGGCGGGCGCGGCACTCTCGGCGGGCAGGTCGGGGGCAGGCACCCGTGGGGTTTCGGCGGGCGGGCTGACGCTGGCCGGGACGGCGGGTGCTTCGACAGGTGTCGGCACGCCGGTCAAAGCGGTCACGGGCGCTTCAACGGGTGCGCCCGTGACCACCGGGGCCGCCGCTGGCGTTTCGGCGGGCGGGCTAGTGCCTGCGGAAGCCGCTGCCGGGGGTTCGGCGGGCATATCTTCGCTGCCCAGCTTACGGGTGGCAAAGGTCAGCTTCTTGGTGCCGCCGGGCGACATCTGGCCCTTGCGATCCAGGCGCTCGGCCTCTTGTTCGGCCTGTTGGGCCAGGTCGGCTTCGCCCAGGCTGAGCAGCCGCGTGGCGGCGGAGCGCAGGTTGCGGCTGGCCCCCTCGATGTTGCCCACTTCGGCTTCTTCCAGCGCCCGCGTCTGGAGGCGGAACGCGGTCGCCTTCTCCACGATGTTCATCACCCGTGGGTTGCCCCCGCCCGACGGCAGGCCGGTCACAAAGTTGAGCAGGATATCCTGGTCGGTCTGCTGCCCGGCCTCGCCACTGCCCGGCACCTCGTACTGGACGACGGCGCGGGCGATCCGGTACTGGCCGGGGCGGCGCGGCGGCAGCGTCAATTCAAACAGGACCGATACCGGCGCGTCGCGCCCGATGTCGCCCAGGGTCACATTCACCGCCCCGGCGCTATCGGTCTGCGGCTTGACGCGGGCGATCATCGGCGTGATCCGGTACAGCGTGCGGGCAGTCACGCCTGCCGACAGTTGCAGGGTGAGCGCGGCCCGCTGTACCGCCGTGGCCTGCATCGTCTGCACGGTCTTGCGGAAGCTGGCGATGGTATCAGCGGGCTGAGCGATATAGTCGGCCTGGCCGCCGCTCGCTTCGGCCATGCGGTCGAGCAGGCTCACGCTCCAGTCTTCCTCGGCCCCCACGCCGAACGCGCTGATCGGGATGCCTGCCTGCCCCGCCTCGGCGGCCAGGGTAACGCACGCCTCGGCGTCGCCCCAGGTCTGCCCGTCGGTGAGCAGCAGGATGCGGCTGACCACGTTCGGCCCCGCCCCTTTGCGGACCTCGTCCAACCCGGTACGTAGCCCACTCGACATCTGCGTGCCGCCCGCCTCGCGCAGGCCCGCGACCAGGGTGTGAAGGGCGTCGCGGTCGGTGATCTGCTGGGTGGGCACCAGGAGCTTGGCCTTCTCGTCAAACACGGTGACGGAGAGGGTATCCTGCGGGCTGAGCTGATCGACGACCCGCGCGACCGCTTCTTTCAGGTGTTGCAACTTCGGCCCGCTCATCGAGCCACTATGGTCGAGCACCAGGGCCAGGTTCAGCGGCAGCGCCGCACCGGGTGCCGCCACCTGCACATCGGCAGTGAGATCGAGCAGCAAGTAGGCCAGTTGGCCGTCGCCCCCGGCGGGCAGCGGATCGCGCCCCCAGGTGGTAGTCAGTGTCAGTTCATTTGGCATTAGTCAAACCTCCGGTCGCAGTGATGAGCGATGAGTAATGAGCAATGAGAAACGAGGCTGGACAAATGAGACTGGAGACGCATCGCTCATCGCTCATTGCTCATTGCTGCGTGCTCAGTCTTCCTGGCCGGTGACGGCCTGGACAATTACAACGCTGATGTTATCGTCACCCCCGGCCTTGTTGGCGGCGGCGACCAGTTGCTGGCAGGCGGTGTTCAGATCGGGGGCCGCCAGCATGATCCGTTCCATATCTTCATCGCGCACCATCTCCCACAGCCCGTCGGAGCAGAGGAGCAAGGCATCGAACGGGCCGAGACGCCGCTCGAACACATCCACCTGATCGGCGGTCAGATGCGCATCGCCCAGGGCCCGGTAGATCTCGTTGCGGCGCTCGAAATGGCGACCCTCTTCCGGCGTCAACTGGCCCGCCGCGATCAACCGGGCGACCAGCGAGTGGTCCTGGGTGATCGGCTTCAGCTTGCCGTCGCGCCACAGATAGGTGCGGCTGTCGCCGACGTTGGCGATCGTGGCATGGTTGCCGACGATCAGCGCCATCGTGGTCGTGGTGCCCATGTCGCTGCGGCGCTGGCTGTTGAGTTGCGCGATGCGCCGGTTCGCTTCCAGGATCGCCTCGCGGACCAGTTGGATCGCCGCGTCGCGGTTGGGGACGCTCTCTTCGCCGGTCACCAGATGCGAGAGCACCTGCTGCTGCAACATGCCGCCGATGGTGCGGATGGCGATGCTGCTGGCGACTTCGCCGCCCTCATAGCCACCCATGCCGTCGGCCACGATATAGACCCCGGCGGGCAACGTCCCGGCGGCCTCCATCCCGGCCACTTCGAGCACCAGCACGCTATCCTCGTTCAACTGGCGTTGCACGCCGACATCGCTGGCCCGCCCGCTGGTCAGTTGCATATCTTTGGGCGGCACGTCGGCGTCGTGGACCTCGTGGAGGGCCTCGGCCAGGGCGGCAGCCGTGGGATATTCTCCGGCCCGGCCCTGCGCCAGCACCCCATCCACCGTCACCGCAGGCGGCGGCTCGCCGGGCCGACGGGCGGGGGCCGGGTCATGGGCGCTCAGGGCCGCGGTCGGCACATCCTCCGCCGTCTGCGTGGATACGCCGGGCAGCGCATGATACCACTGCTCCAACCCCGCCGCGACCCGCTGGACATCAGTCCGCAACGCCTCGGCTTTCGCCGCAGTCGGGCCTTCGGCCACCGTGCAGGAAGCCGGGTCCATCAGCATCAGCCGGTCGTCGGGCAGCACGAACAGGCTGTCGGGACCGAAATCACAGCCGATGGCCCCCGCCTTGTGCAGATCGGCCAGCAAATCGGCGGCCTGCACCAGCCAGGCCAGCGCCCGCTCCGGCGAGGGGGGGTCGGCTCCCGGTGCCCCGTCGTTCGGCTTGCCGCTGGTCCAGCCGCTCAAGGCGCGCCCGCTCACCTCTTCCAGCACCAGATAATGGCGGCCTGTCTTGGCGTCCAGTAGCGTGTCGAGCACCTGCGCCACGCCGGGCACCTTGCTCTGCACCAGCGCCTCGGGCAGGCGGGGCAGCGGGGCCGTGGCCGGGGTCTCGTAGAGGCGATAGTGCCGCCCGGTCAACTGGGCACCGCAATCGGTGCAATAGACCTCTCCGGCCAGGTTGTCGGTCGAGCCACAGGCCCAGCAGCGCACATACCCGGCCAGGTCTTCCGCGTCATAGGTTTGATGCTGCGGGCCGGTCTGCAACACCTGGGCCACTTTGTAGCGGTCACCGACCAGCGTACCCACAGCGAGCGGGGGGAACGGATCGTCGGCGGACGCGGGGGCCGTGGTCGGGGCCTCGTCCTCGGTCAGGATTCGGGTCGGGGGGGCACGGTGCGCGGGCGGCTTCCCTGCCGCCGCGACCTCCTCACGCAGCGGGCCGGTGGGCCGATCCGGTTCGATGTTTGCCATGCTCCCGTCTCCTTCCGCGTTCTGATTGGGTACTGCCGGAGCTTCTTCGGCGGCTGAATCTGATGGGGGCACCGGGACCGCCGTCTCGTCTGTGGCGGGAGGTGCCAGGGTGGCAAGGTCGTTGGCGGGGGGTGCCGCCTCGGTAGGAACCTCCGCTACCGGCTCCGGCTCCCCGTCGCCTGAGTCCGCAGGGAGCGGCGCATCTACCACAGTTAGCGCGGCGACCACCGGCTCCAGCGAGTCAATAGCGTTGTCGGACACGGGCGGCGCGCTCTCCCTTGCCTCCGCCGGAGAGCTATCAGCCGGTAGCAACGCTAGCGGGGCCGGCGCTTCTGGTAGTAGCGCTGCCGGGGCCAGCATCTCATCCGTGGGCGGCACGTCTGTTGCGGGGGGGGCCACCGGCTCGTCTGGCGCAGGGGACGATTCGGCCAGCGGGGGCAGCACGTCGGCGGACGGCATCTCCGCTGGGGGCGCGGACGGTGGGGCCGGGGCCGCCTCGGCAGCGGGTAGGTCCTCGTCCGGCACAGCCCCCGCCGGGAAGGCGGCATCGGGGGCGGGAGTCGCCAGGGTGGGCACGACCTCTGAGGAGGCCGCAGGCGGCGGCGTGGTCAGCGCTGCGCCCAGCCACGCCTCGCCCAGGTCCACTTCGCCGGGGGTGGTGACGGCGGGAATCGGTTGGAGCGTTGCGCCACATTTGCGACAAAAACGAGCATCAAGACGGTTAGGCGTGCCACAGTTCGGGCAATTCATCAATAGAAACCCTCAGATTCAAGTACGTTCAAGTACGTTCAAGGTCGTTTATGTTTAGTTTGATACAGATCATAATAGCGGGATTAGCACCGCCTGATAACCGGTGATCCCGCCGTGATACCAGCACGGGGCAAGCATAGATCAGGCCACCATTAATACCGCTACGCTAACATTATCCTCGGCCCCGTAGTCCAGGGTGCGCCCGACCAGGGCTTTGGCGGCGCTTTCCGGGCTGCGGGCGACCCCCAGAATCCCGGCGATCTCTTCGTCGGCGCAGTGGAGGGTCAACCCATCCGAACAGAGCAGGAGGCGGTCGGTCGGCTGCAAGGCATAGATAAACGTGTCCACTTCCAGTATCGGATCGGTACCGACGGCGCGGTAGAGCTGGTTGCGCAAGGGATGCTGAAGTGCCTCCTCCGGCGTGATAAACCCCTGGCGGACCATGTGTTCGACCATCGTGTGGTCCAGGGTCAACTGCTGGAACTGCCGGTCGGCGGTCAAGCGGTAAGCCCGGCTGTCGCCCACCTGGGCCACTTCCAGGCAGGTGCCCTGCACCAGCGCCACCGTCAGCGTGCAGCCCATGCCGCGCAACTGAGGCTGGGCACGGCTGCGGCCATAGATCGTGGCGTTGGCCGCCTCCACCGCCTGGGCCAGGGGCGTGCGGTGGTCGGTCATCGGCTGCGGGTTGGCGAGGAGGTGGTTCTCGATCAGTTCGCGCACCAGCACCGCCGAGGTGGCGCTGGCGACTTCGCCCGCCTCGGCCCCGCCCATGCCATCCGCCACGATCAGCAGCCAGCCACCCCCGCGCAACGGCGAGACCAGCACGCTATCTTCATTGTTCACCCGCAACCGCCCCGTGTTACTCAGGCCGAACGCCTGCCAGTTCGGCCCCCGGTCCCCCGGTGCCGGGCGCGGGCAAATCTCCGCCTTACTCCGGGCCGCCTGGCGCACCCGGTCGCGCTCGCTAATCAGACTCGCGCTGATCTGGGCGGCCCCGACCAGCACGGTGCCACAGCTCACGCAATAGAGAGCGCCGGGCCGGTTGAGCTGGTGGCACTGTGGGCATGTGACCGGGGACGCAACAAGGGGATTGGACGCCACGGTAAATTCCTCGTCAACAAAGTGGCAGCACAAACGCCTGCCGGGTTGCCCCGTTCTCTTGCTACTACGCAGGGAGGAGGCGGGGCGTTACACCCGCCAGCAGGCACGATGTACGTCGGGGCTACCGCTACTATAGCACAAAGGAGGAATGCCTGCAACGCAATTAGGGGATGGGGGTTGGGGCTTGGTGACGAGGTATGAGGGATGAGGGATGGGGGTTCCGGTAACCCTCAGCACTCATCGCTCATTGCTCAGCGCTCATCGCTCGTCAGAACGTCCACTCATCGCCATCGGCAGCAGCGAAGACTTGAAGGTGGGACCCGGCCAGGCGGGCAGCGCGGGCACGGGCCAGGGCCAGCATGGCGTCCAGGTCCGCATCGGTGTGCTGCGGGTCGTGATGGAAGAGGTAGAGGCGGCGGACTCCGGCCCGGATCGCGGTGTCCACGGCGGTCTCGACTGTGGAGTGGCCCCAGCCGACCTTGCTGCCATACTCGGCGGCGGTGTACTGGGCGTCGTGGATCAGGCAGTCGGCCCCCGTCGCCAGATCCAGCAGTTGCGGATCGATGATGTCGATGCCGATAAGGTCGTCACTGATGGGAAGCACCAGGTCACCGATCATTTCGTGGTCGGTAGCATAGACCACCGAGCGCCCGGCCAGATCGACCCGGAAGGCGGTGCTGGGGTTGGGGTGCTTGAGGGTGCGCACCGTCACCTCGGCCCCTTCCAGGGGGAACGTGGTGTTGCAGAACGAATAGAACTCAAACTGCGCGGCCATCCCCTCCATGCTGATCGGGAAGTAGGTCTGCTCCATCTGCCCGGCCAGCAGCGAGGCCAGGGTGCGCGAGCAATCGCTACAGCCGATCACATTAAAGTGGTTGCGTAGATTGAAAGCTGGCTCGAAAAAGGGGAAGCCCTGGATATGATCCCAGTGGGTGTGGCTCAACAGCAGGTAGCCTTTCACGCCCAGCGTGTCATAGGGGGGTTGTGCCACGCCGTGGGTAGGCTGAAGCGCTCGGCCCAGTTCGCGGATGCCTGTGCCGCTATCGAAGATGAACAGGTGCCCGGTGTCACTCTGGAGCGAGACGCAGGAGGTGTTACCGCCATAGCGCACAAAGGCCGCCCCGCAGGTGGGGATCGAGCCGCGGGTGCCCCAGAACTTGAGGCGCAACTGGGTGGGGGGGGCCATGGGCGTGGTGCGGACGAGTTGCACCGCCGCCGCCCGCGCCGTGGAGTCCAGCACCGCCAGATCGGGACGGCCCCGCAACTCGGCCACAATAGCGCGGACTTCGTCCAGGGCACGCGGGCGATCGATGTCCGGCTCCACCCGCTGCCAGATGATGCGGCCCTCTTCATCAATCAGCACGGTAGCCCGCTCGGAAAAGCCTTCGGGACGCAGCACGCCATAGGCCCGGCTGATGCTGCGGTCGAAGTCGCTGACCAAGCGCACGTTGGTCAGGCCAACATGCTGGATAAAGGCGTTGTGGGAAGCAATACTATCCACACTGATCCCCAGCACCTGCACATTGAACAGGTCGGCCAGGGTCAGGGATTCTTCGATCAAGGGGAGTTCCTGGGTGCAGATATCGGTCCAATCCCCAGGATAAAACGCGAGGATCACCATACAGCGCCCGCGGAAATCGCTCAGGCGAATGATGCCTTCGCTCCCCGTGACCGGTGCATAGAAGTTGGGTGCAAGCTGGCCGACCGCCAGAGGCCGCGAGTGCCGCATACTCGATCCTATGTGACCACGGAGTGATCACGGCAGTGCCTCAGACTGCAATGCCAACGAGGAGATTGATTTGCCTCATTGTAGCATAAGGCGTCAAATTGTACAACTATCATAAGCATTCAGCCAGTAGAAGCCAAAGGAGCAGGCAGGATCAACAAGAAGATTGCTAACAGCGCACTGAATCGACCGGCGAATCGGGCACGGCTTCGCGCTACACTTCTCTGCAACTAACCGATCATAGCATAGCAGCACCGGGCGAATAAATGGTATAATGGCCCCATGTTCAAAAGGACTTCCGGGCAGTCTGCGGCTGCCAAGCTTCCCCAGTTGGCCCTGCTGGGCCTGCTAATCCCCATCCTCGCCGCCCTCCCGATCTCGCCGGTTCACGGTGCGCCCTCACCGTTGCCCCTGGCTGCGGCCAGCGACGCGTTTGCCGACCCCACGATCCGCACGGTCTGGCAGCGCACCGACGCGCCGGTAGCGGCGGGGCAGGCCACGCGTTCGTGGGTCTGGGGGCCGGGACCGTTCTTCACCACCTACGAGCCGTTCAACGGCACCCCCACTGGCAACCGGCTGGTCCAATACTTTGACAAGGGGCGGCTGGAAGTCAACGATCCGGCAGGCGACCGGGGGTCGCCCTGGTTTGTAACCAGCGGCTTGCTGGTCAAAGAGATGGTGCTGGGGCGGCTGGAAACAGGAGTCGAGGCGGGCGATGGCGAGGCGCGTGCCCCGGCGCAGATCCCGGTCAGCGGAGAAGATATCGGAGCCGAAAGCGCCCCACCCTACAGTGCCTTTGCCGGGCAATTCGGGCGCGTGCCCGCCGCGCCGGGCCGATCCGTCAACGCCCAGATCGCCCACCAGGGCACGGTCACGGACCTGACCGCCCCCCCGGCAGATGTGCATCTGCTGGCGTACAACGAGGCCGGGGGCCATAACATTGCCGACGTGTTCTGGCGCTTCATGAACGCCAGCGGGCCGGTATCCAGCGGCGGGCGGGTGACTCAGGGACCCCTGTTTGATTGGGTTTATACGATGGGGCTGCCGCTGACCGAGCCACTGTGGACGCGGGCCAGCGTGGGTGGCACCGAGCGCTGGGTGCTGGTGCAGTTGTTCGAACGGCGCTTGCTGACCTACACGCCGACCAACGCCGCAGCGTGGCAGGTGGAGATGGCGAATGTCGGGCGGCACTACTTTAGCTGGCGCTACGGGGCACCGACGGGCGACACGAAGGATACCAACACCCGCACCCGCTATAACGTGCAGGTCCAGGTGAGCAGCAAGCGCAACCTGACCGTGCGGGAAGAAGTCGCCTATATCAACACGACGGCGACCCGCCAACCGCTGGACGAGCTGGTGCTGCGCACGATCTATCACCACTGGTCGGGCGCGTTCCAACTGACGAGCGTCATGGTAGAGGGCGGGGCGGCGACCGGACGCTGGCGCGACGATAGCAACCTCAATCTGGCCCTGCCCACGCCCCTGGCCTATGGGCAGACCGTCCACTTCACCCTGGAATTCACCATCCACCCGCAAACCTTTGGCGGGCGGCACGGCTACGACCCCAACACCGACCTGTTGACCCTGGGCGACTGGCTGCCCAGCGTTGTGCCCTACGAGAACGGCGGCTGGCTCCAGTTCCCCTACGCCGATATTGGCGACCAGGGGATCAACGACACGGCGAATTACACGGTGCAGTTCGACACTGCCGATAATATGGTCATCGGCGGGACGGGCACGGCAACGACGCACACGGCCAAACGCTGGGTCTACGACGCGCCGGGGGTGCGCGATGTGGCCTACGTCCTGTCGGGCCGCCTGCTCAACCCCTACAGCGACGGCAGCCTGACCCGCAAGGTGGGCAACACGACGATCCGGGGTTACTTCCTGCCCGCCCACCGCCAGTACGCCGGGCCGCTGCTCGATCTGGTGGCGTCGGCGCTGCGCTGGTACGGCGGGCGGCTGGCAGCCTACCCCTACCACGATTTCGTGGTCAGCGAGATGGGCTACCCGACCGAAAAGCAGTGGGACTATGCCCAGGAATACCCACAGGCCTACCTGATCCCCACCCAGCGGGTGGTCAACGGCGTCACGCCGGGCACGTTCCCCTGGCTCACCCCGGTCCACGAGGTCGCCCACCAGTGGTTCTACAGCACGGTCGGCAACAACCAGTTGCAAGACCCCTGGCTGGACGAGGCGCTGGTCAGCTTCCTCAGCGCCGAATATACCCGCGCCCAGCGGCCCGACCTCTACGCCACCGTCTGGCGCACCCTGATCGGCCAGGGAGCGGGTCGCCCGGTCAGTTCGAGCCTATTCGCGGGCTATGGCAAGGACGAGACCTCGTACTTCCGCACCACCTATGATCTGGGCACCGTGTTTGTGGGCGAGGTCTACAACACGATGGGCGCGGGGCCGTTCTGGGCGGCCCTGAGCGAGTACACCAACGAGTTCGCCGGGAAACGCGCCCACCCCGCCGATCTCCTGCGCATCTGGCAGGCGCACAGCCCCAGGCCGTTGGACGCGATCTTTGACCGTTACCTGGCCTATCGCTAGGACCTTCGGGCCTCCCTGGACTCCTGCAAATTGTCGTATCGCACCGTTCAATCGGGGCAGTTGCCCGAAGGAGCTAACGTGCCGCAGATACAGCTTGACGAAGCCAACATCTATTACGAGGATATCGGGAGCGGCCCGGCGATGCTGCTCCTGCACGGAATGATGGAGACGGGACGCTGGCTGGCCCAGCAGGCGCTGGGCTTCAGCAGCCAGTACCGGGTGATCCTGCCCGACCTGCGCGGCTATGGGCGGTCGGGACCGCAGCCACGCACCTTCCCCCCCACGTTTTACCGGCGCGACGCCGACGATATGGCCGCGCTTTTGCGCCATCTGGGGGTGACGGAAACCCGCATCTTCGCCACCGGCGACGGCGCGGAAGCGGCCCTGCTGCTGGCAATCGCCCAACCCGCGCTAGTCCACAGCCTGGTGGTCGTGGATGTGACCGGAGCGTTGCCCGCCAGCCTGCTCGACATCCTGCCCCAGATCGATAGCTGGGTGGATAATCCGGGGCCGGGCCAACTGGCCCAGCGCACGGGGGCGATCAGCGCCTATGGCCTTGACGGCACACGGGCGATGTGGGCGGGCTGGAAGGCAGTGGTGCGCAGCATCATCACGGCGGGGGGCAATATCAGCCTGGCCCAGGCCGGAGCGATCCGCTGCCCGGTCCTGATCCTCAACGGGGCCGACGACGAGTTGAACACCCCGGCCATGAGCCAAGCGCTGGCCGCCGCCATTCCGGGGGCCGAGTTGCGGCTGGTGCCCAATACCGCGCAACTGGTCTATGACAAGAACTTGCGCGGCTTCCACGAATTGATCACCACGTGGTTCCAGGCCCACTAGCACGGCGGCCCGCTGCATCCGCTGCGGACAAAAACTGCGATCCGCTCATACCCCCGGTGCCGTCTGTAGGAGAGGGCGCCGTCCATTGATGGTCGGGCGACCCCGACACCTGGGGCAATCCGACCA
>JBBSAN010000070.1:0-14817 GCA_038252265.1 Chloroflexia bacterium | reverse complement strand
TCAGGAAGATCAGCACCAGCAGCGGGACGGCGACCACCCCGTTGATGACGGCGGAGTAGTACAGGGCCGCCACCGGATCGACCCCCACGAACACCAGCCCCAGCCCGACCCCGGTCGCCCCGATGATCGCGATATAGAAGCCTTTGGCCTCATGGAACTTCTTGTCCAGCCCTTTGTCCCACCCGAACACCTCAGCCAGCGCGTAGGCCGCGCTCCCCGCCAGCACCGGGATCGCCAGCAGCCCGATGCCCACGATGCCCAGGGTGAACAGGAGGTAGGCCGCATCGCCCGCGAGCGGCCGCAGTACCTGGGCCAGGCCGGCCAGGTCGAGTTGCCCGACGTCCTTCGCGCCGGCCTTGTTGATGGTCGCGGCGGTGGCGACAATAATAAAAAACATGATCAGTTCGGAGTAGAACATGCCGACATTGATGTCGATACGCATGTCGTTGATCGCCCGCCGGCCCAGGACCAGCTGGCGGGGGTGTTTCATCTGCGGGTCGGGCGTGGTGATCGCGCCGGCGGCGAGCTCTTCTTCGACCTCCATATTGGCCTGCCAAAAGAACATGTACGGGGAAATGGTGGTGCCCAGGATGGCGACCAACGTCGTGAGGTAGCCGGCATTCAGCGTAACGGCCGGTACCACGAGCGCCTGGAGGGCCACGCCCCAATCTACGTGCGCCAGGACGGCCACGAGGATGTAGGAGAACAGCACCAGCGCCACCCATTTCAGGTAGCGCGCATAGGTTTTGTACGACAGGAACACCAGCAGGATGAGCGTGAGGGCGACCACGAGCCCGGCGGCCAGGGCCGTGGGCACCAGCGGGACGACCAGGTGGAGGGACCCCGCCATCGCTTCGATATCGGCCCCAATATTGAGGGTATTGGCGGCCACCAGCAGGAACGCAACCCCATACAACACCCAGCGGGGAAAATAGTGCTTGATGATCGCGGCCAGGCCGTGCCCGGTCACCAGCCCGATGCGGGCACAGACTTCCTGGACGGCGGCCGAGAGCGGATACGTGACGAGGCTGGCCCACACCGTCCCATAGCCGAACTGCGCGCCGGCCACCGAATAGGTGCCAATGCCGGAGGGGTCATCATCCGACGCCCCGGTAATCACCCCGGGGCCGAGCACGGACAAGAGGTGCCGGACCCGACTGGCGGGCCCGCCCGGTGGCGGCGCGTTCGGCGAGGGGTGGCGGCCGGGCGGACCGGCCGGAGCGCGGGCGTCGCCACGCGCTCCGGCTCCCGGGTCCGGGCTGCGGGCTGCTTCCGGAGCAGCATCCTGGTGTGAGCGTGGTCGCGACATGGGTACGATTCTCCTTCCGGGCATGGCGCACGTGAGACGAGGGGGTGATCCTAAGCACGCCCCCCGCGTTGCTCGCGGCATTGTCTTCGTGGATCAGGGGGTGTTGTTCCAGGGCGTGGAGCACGTGTTGGCGTGACCTCCCTATCGGTCGCCCAGGGACCTTATGTCTTAGGACGACGCCACCGCCAGTTAGGCCCCTAAGCAGTGATCCGGCAAACCCGGGCACCAGGGCCAGCCAATGAGCCAGCACCCTGGGCCAACTACTGGCCCGACCGTTGCCATCTCGACTATAATATCATATAATGTCAGCAACAGCAGCCATCTCTTCAGGAGGAGCCAGACCATGCCCAGCTTCAACCAGGATATCGCCAACCTGGCCCGGAAGAACGCGTTCTTCCGCCAGGAGGTCGTCACCGGCCGCCACAGCCAAGTCGTCCTGATGAGCATCCCCCCGGGTGGGGAGATCGGCGAGGAGACCCACCCCAACGTGGATCAAACGCTCATCTTCGTGGCCGGTCAGGGCCACGCGATCTTGAACGGCGCGCAAAGCCCGGTCGGGCCGCACAGCTTATGCTTCGTGCCTGCGGGAACCCGGCACAATTTCGTCAATACGGGGGGCACCGACCTCAAGCTCTACACCGTGTACGCCCCGCCGGAGCACGCGCCGGGGACCATCCACAAGACCAAAGCGGACGCCGACGCTGCCGAGCACCCGTAGAGCGGGTGCGGCGGCGTTACGGCCCAGCTACTCGGCCTGGGGGCAGCCGCGGGCGCTTCCTGAGCCGGGCCTAGCCATCCCGTCGGTGCGGTCACGAACGCGCGTATCCCGATCGCGTCCGTAGCCGCTCTGCAGCACGCCGCCGCAGGGCCGACGCGGGTCCGAAGCTCCCTACCGTTGATGAATACCGACCCCGCCTCGCTGCGTCACGCAAAGCCGCGCTCTGCCGCTCCAGCGCCTGTCCAGAGGGGGGGTCCGGAGGCCCGGCAAAAACGGGGGCCAGACCCAGCCATCGACGATTCAGCCCGCCCCAGCCTACGGTGAGTTTGCCCCCATTTTGCCGGGCCTCCAGCGCCGCCCCCGTATTCTAGACGCGGGAGCCCTGCTCGATAAGGCTCCCTGTTGAACGGCAGCCTCAGTCCAGGAACCCGCACATCAAGCGCCGCTTCGCCACCTCGACGAGCAGCAGGTAGGTGCTGGTCGCGCCCGCCAGGAACAGGAAATAGCCGACCGGCAGCGGCCCGAAGCCCAGCGGCCCGGCCAGCGGCGTGAACGGCAGTGCCAGGCCGACCAGCACCGTCGCCAGGGCCGTCAGAGTCAGCGGCCGGCTGGGCCGGCTCTGCAGCGGGTTCCCCGCGGTGCGGATCACGAACAACACCAGCGTTTGCGTCGCCCGCGATTCCACGAACCAGCCGGTGTGGAACCGCTCCGCGGAGGCCCCCACGACGTTGAGCAGCACATAGAAGGTGACGAAGTCGTAGATCGAGCTGATCGGGCCGATGGTGAGCATGGAGTTGCGGATCAGGCGGATGTCCCAGCGGTGCGGCTGGCGCGTGAAGCTGGGGTCGACGTTAGCGCTGGGGATGGTCACCTGCGCCAGGTCATAAAGGAAGTTGTTGAGCAGGATCTGCGTCGGCAGCATCGGGAGGAAGGGCCGGAAGACCACGGCCCCGGCCATCGAGAACATGTTGCCGAAGTTCGAACTGGTGCCCATCAGCAGGTACTTCATCACGTTGCCGAAGGCTTTACGCCCCGCCAGGATGCCGTTGTGCAGCACTGCCAACCCGCTCTCCATCAGGATGATGCCGGCGGCGTCCCGCGCCACGTCCATCGCGCCGAAGACCGAGATGCCCACATCGGCGGCGTGCAGCGAGGGGGCATCATTGATCCCGTCGCCCAGGTAGCCCACCACATGGCCGCGCTGCTTCAGCGCCCGGATAATGCGGTTCTTTTGCGCTGGGGACACCCGGGCAAAGACGGTGGTCTGCTCGGCCACCGCGCCGAGGGCGGGATCGGTCATCTGCTCCAAAGCGTCGCCCAGGACGATCGTGCCCGGGTCCAGTCCCACCCGTCCGCAGACGTGCCCGGCGACCAGCTCGTTATCCCCACTGATGATCTTGATCTGCACGCCGTCGCGGGCCATCGCGGCGATCATCGCGCCGGCGTCGCTTCGCCGATTTGGCCCAGTTCGACCCCGCCCTGCTCGACGCCTTCTTTCGTCATCCCTACGTTGTACGTGCCATAGCCACAGAGCAGCAAGACTCTACGTCGAATGCAACAAATGAGCCGTTGATTCGGGAACGAATTTTAGGACAGGCGCGGATGAGCAAGCACGCGCCCGGCCAGCCGACGGAAGCGCAGGCCCGCGGGCGTGCTACAACGGGACGTTCGCGGCCCGACTTGCCCCAACTCAAAGTCATGCTGGGGAGGCTGGACCCGCTGCCGCTGCCCGTAGTCACCCCAGTCCTCGCCGGGCAATTGGCGGACGACCCCTTGTATGCCCGGGCGATCCGCGAGTTGCGGCGCAGCCTGGGGCGGGGCGGGTTGCTCTATGTTGGCGACTGCAAGATGGCCGCGCTCGCCACGCGCACCTTGCTCCACGCCGGGCAGGACTTTTACCTGCTGCCGCTGCCGGAGCAGCAGTTGCCCTCCGCCTGACAGCAGGACTACCTGACCGGTGTGGTCGCAGGGATGCAACCGCTGATCCCGATCCAACACCAACGGCTAGATGGGGAGTGGGTGGACATCGCGGTCGGCTATGCGCGGACTGTGCCGCTGCAGGCGCATTACGACGAGCAGGAGATCCACTGGTCCGAACAGCACCTGCTGATGCGGTTGCTGCGGGCGGCGTAGATCGGCGAGCCAGGGCTGCATCAACGGCTGGCGACGGCGCAGCAGGAGGTGGCCTTGGTGGTTCGGGGGTGCGGCAAGAAGCGGCCCGCCGAGCCAGTGGCCCCGAACCAGGCGATCACGACCAGTGTGACCCAGTATCGCGTCGCGGGGCTGTTGCGGGTGCAGGTCGAGGACCGGACGTAGCTGTGGTAGGTCCGGGCGTATCACGGGGGCGCGCCACGGCTCGAGCAGCACTGGGACTTCGGCCTCAGCGGGGTGGTGGCTGAAGCAGCGTTGCCGCAGACCATTGCCCGCCTGGGCCGGCGGGTGTACGCCACGAACTGCCCGGCGGCGGCGGTGGCGCTAGCCGGGGGGGTGCTGTGCTATCGGGACGAATACCGCATCGAGCAGAGTTTCCGGCGGCTCAAGGGGGTGCTGTTGTCGGTGAGTCCATTCTATCTGCAGCGCGATGATCACGCCAAGGCTTGGTGCGGTTGTTGAGCCTGGGGGTGCGGGTGTTGGCACTGCCGGAGGCTGTGGTGCGCCGTCGCTTGGCGGAAGAGGGTGCAGCGGTCTTCAGGGGTCGCGCGTGCGGGGCCAATGGGCGCGATGGCGCTGCGCGGGCACCAGTAATTCGCCACCCTTGGCCGCATAATCCCTTCCGTCGCTGGGCCATTGCCGCCTCGGCTGGCGCTCAATGGGACTCCTCGGCTGCGGATCACAACAGGCGATAGAGCACCTGAGTGGTCGCGGCGGTGGCGAGGCCATAAACAACATGCGCGCCGAGGCCGTGGGCATGGCTCGCCAGCGGCTGCGTCGTCGGCCCGTCGGCCAGCCCCAGCAGCGGGACGGCCAGTTCACTGCCGAAGAGCCAGAGGCCCGTCCCGTAGACCAGCCCGCCCCCCGCATCCGGCACGCCGGTCCCGCCCCGCACGGCCCCGTACAGCCCGGCCACCGTCAAGCTATAGCCCCAATGCACCAAGGTACTCAGGGTTGCTTTCGTTTCCTTCTTCGGCTCTTCTTTTCCGGTGGCCGCTGCATTCAGCAGACGACCCACTGCCGCCGTGGACGACTCGTCTGCTTCGTGTTGCTGGCCCACCAAGGAGAGGTTGTCCAAGGCGTGCGGCCCGGCATCCGTAGTGGCCTTGCGGGGATCCTGGCCCGTGAGCGCCGTGACCGCCTGCCAGTAATATTGCATCGCCAGCACCCCGGCCACGCCCCCAACGACGCCGAGGGCCAAACCCTTCCAGTGATTAAGTTCGGTCTGCTTCCCGTGCATGTCTTGCTTCCCTTCGGGTGATCACGGCTGCCGGTGTCGACAGCCCAATGAGTCGTTGGTAGATCTCCACCGCCAGCAGACGAAGCCGGTGTTCAGCCCGCTAGCGGAGCGCCCACCTACGCTGCGGCGGGCTCTCGCGCAAAAGGGGCCCGCCCGGGCCCAACCGAACCAGGCTGCGTGCCTCTCCCCTATCCAAGCACTGCCCATAGCGGGTTCGGTTCGGCCTATCCCTGTGGGTTTTCCCGCTGGCTCCTTCCTTTGCAAAGAATGGGCCACGGCATGATTTCTGCCTCAGCCATCTTCGCCATGGACGCGGCTCCCTACGGGGCGTACTCTAGATGAGCCATCTAAATCCTGCTCTTCCGGGTATTCCTCTTGTACGCGCGGGCCTAGTAGCCGAGCGCCCGGTCCGTCGTGCGGTGACGGATCGTTCCGATCCTGTGGGATCTCCGACACGATCAGTTAGGCCCCGGCGTAATGCGCGAGCATGGCGCGCGGGGTGCGGTCCGAGTCGCGCGGGGCAACCGGCGGCTGGCCGTGCTCGCAGGCACCTATTTAGGAGCGGCGCACGTTCGCCTGAGATCTCCCGGACGCAGCCCCCGCAGGCGACAGTATCCTCCGCAGGGTACCCTGGGGAACAAGGTAAGAAAGATGACCGAGACAGGAGCATGTCAGACGAACCCATCGGCCCCGCGTGGCCCTTTCCACAACCGCGGGAGTGTGCAGTTCTCACCACCGCCGGAATTCTGCGGCAGCGTCCGATCCTATATGTGACCCGTGATACCGCCGATGGCGGGTGGCAGTTTTTAGAGGGCACCTGTGCGCCGTTGGCCGCAGCCCGGGTGGTGGCCTTAGGGCACCTCGTGGACCAGGATCCCAGTCTGGGGGAACTGGCCGATCTGCCGCCGGGGTGGGGGGCCTGGCGACGCGCCGTCGGCGAACCCTGGCATCAGGTGCCGGAAGCAGCGCTCTAATCGACCGCTGGACTGAGCGCGGTCGTATTAGATCCGGGGTGCAACCATTTTGGGGGGGACCGCACGCTACGGACGCGCCACCGCGTCATCGTTTCCGCCCCTGGATCGGCCACGAACCCCGGATCGGCCACGAAGGGGGGCAGTCTAGCGCGCTTGACCCGCCTAGGGCAGCGATACGTATAAAGGCAGGCCAACACCGGCAACGCCGCTGGGCTGTCTGTGCATACCTACGGCCCCCGCGGAGGAGGCGGCTACCGATCTGGTGCCACGGTGTGTGCTCGGGATGAGGATCCTGGCGGGATCGATCGCCCAGCAGCGGCGCAGGCACCCGTCGTTTTGTCAGGGGGTCACCGCTGCCCCACACCGCCCGCAGCCGTGGTCTCATTCGTGCTATGTACCACGCTATCAGCGAAGGGTCCACCGTCCGCCCCCTTGTGAGGCCCTATGACCCAGCATCTCCCAGCCACCCCGCCCGGACTGGCCCATGAGGCCGCCGCCCCCCACGCGCGTACGCACGTGGGGGGCGCTGTTGGTCAGCGGTCGTCCGCCGTCCCCCGCCGCTCTCCCAGAGCAGCACGCCCGCACCTGTCCGGCGGCGGATGCCCGGGCGGGAGCTGCGGGTGGGTGCCGCAGGGAAGGAGGGTCTGCCCTGACGCCTCGCCCTTCATCTGCTGAACCTGGGCCAATCCTGGACGGCGCTGCCGTCGCCGTGTCGCCCGCGCAAGCGCACTTGTATCGCTTCATGAGCCAGGTGCTCTCCCGGTTGCGCTGGACCACCCTGGCGGCCTTGCTCGGGCTGACGCTGCTCATGCCCGCCACCGCCCTGGGGGCCTCCCCACCGTCAACTGCCCTGTCATCGGGTTCCTGTTGCAAGAGCCGATGGAGGACCTCGTGCCGAACCCGCTGTCCAAATAGAGCAGGGGCGGTATTGCCCCGGTCCCGGAGGCAACACCGCCCCGCCGCCGATCCGGGCGATGGGGCGTTTTCTGATTAGCAAACGCCCCATTACCCGGATCGGCGGCGGTCAACCGCGCCATTTAAGGAGGCGACAGCGGTAGGTCCGGAACCCGGTTAGCGCGAACCTCACCGGCAGCGGGCTTGACCGAGCGCTGTCCTTGACGAACATAAGCCGGTTCCCCGCAGCAACCCCGGTAGTGGTTCGATTCCTGCTATGAGTCCGTAAAAGGACAACTTTCTGCACAACAGGAAGGCCGCTGTGCTAACTGCGGGAATATCCTTTACCGGACCCTCTGTACCATAACTCGCAGCGTGAGGCACGCCGTCCTTACTCCTATGAGGCACCTATGACCGCGCATTCCCCCTCCCCAGCCCTCTGGTCGGCCAACGATGCCGTCCCAACCGCTGCCCGTGCGAGCGATGCGGCGCTGCTGGTCCGCGTTCGTCAGCAGCACCCCGCCGCCCTCCAGGAGCTGTACATCCGCTATTTTCCGGCGGCCTATGCCCTGGCGGTCCGCATGGTGGGCGATCCCGCCCAGGCGGAGGCGTGCGCCGCCGCAGTGTTTCTCCACCTCTGGGAGCAGCCCCCACCCCTGGATCCGCTCGGCGGGGACCTCAGCGACTGGGTGCTGACCGCCGCCCATCAGCAAGCCCGCACGCAGCAGCGCGGCGCATCGCCCCTGCGCCCACCTGCCGGTGGTAGTGCCCCCGCCCCGCGCGCGTCCGCCGCCGACCCGGTGGGCGTGGGAGTTGATAGCGGTCCTGCGGGATCAGGTCGAGCGGCAGCCCTCCAGCACCTGGCCGCCCGGCAAGCGGTGGCCCGCGCCGCCGTCGCGGCCCTGCCTCCGGCGGAACGCGCCGTACTCGAACTGGCCTACTTCGCCGGGCTGACGCAAGGCGAAATCGCTGTGACCCTGGCGGAGGCGCTGGACACCGTGCGGATCCGCCTCCGTGCCGGCTTGCGCCATCTGCACACCGCCCTCGCCGCCGCCGCTGTGGGAACGGTGCCGACGGGGCCGGAGGGAGGCGCGGGCGCGGCCCCGTCGTCCGCGCCGCAGCATCCGCCGAGCGCGGCTCCTGCGCCCGATCCCCCGCCGCTCACGCAACTGGCCGCCGTCCTGGCCAGCATGACCGCAGCCACGCAGCAAGCCGCCGCGCTACGCGAGCGCGCGACGCTCCTGCGGCAACGCTCCGCTACCACCCACCAGCACGCCGCCGTAGCGCGGCAGCGGGCGGACGCCACCCTCCAGCAGCTCGCCGTGCTGCAGGAACTTTATACCTATTTGGGGGCCGTGCTCACGACGAGCACGCAGCGCTGCGAGGCGACCTTCGCCCAGACCGAGGCGTATTTTGCCGCGCACCCCGACAATATTGACGTCAGCCAGGTGCTGGCGGTGCTGACCTTGCTGAATGCGCACTGTGACTGCGAGGCGTACCGGCTGCTGCCAGCGGTGCTGCGCTAGGCCGTCCGGGCGGGTCGGGGGCCGCCCCTGTGGGCCGGGCGGCCCCGTCAGGCGGAGGATCCCTGGGGCCGATGGCCCGCAATCCCCATTTACGCCGGTCCGGCGGCTGCGGTGGGCGCGGTCAGGGGCAACGCCACCGTGAAGGTTGTCCCCTCCTCCAGGGTCGAGCGGACCGTGATCGTGCCGCCGTGCGCGATGACGATCTGCTGGCCGATGTACAACCCCAACCCCAGGCCGGACCGGGTGGCCCCCGCCCTCGGCACCTGGTAGAAGCGCGTAAACAGGTGGGGGAGGTCGTCCGGCGCGATCCCCGGGCCGGTATCTTGCACCGTGATTTCCGCCTGCGCCCCTACCCGTCGCAGCCCCACCCCAATCTGCGGGCTGGCTGCGGCGTGGGTCATCGCGTTGGTCAGCAGATTCAGCACCACTTGCTGTAAGCGGTCGGCGTCGCCATCGATGACGAGCGGCGCGGGATCTGCTGCCAGCGTGATCTGCTGGGTAGTGGTCAGGGTCTGCCCCAACTCCACGGTCTGTGCCAGCAACTGGTCCAGGCGTACCGGCGCCAGATGCAAGCTGAATTTGCCTGTTTGCAAGCGCGACACATCCAACAGGTCGTCGATGAGCCGTCCCAGCCGCGTCACTTGCGTGCGCGCACTCTGGATCTGGCGCAAGGGCCGCACGCTCCCGGCCTGGGTGGAGTATCCCCGGGCGAGCAGTTGGAGCATCCCCGAGATCGTCGTCAGTGGGGTGCGCAATTCGTGGCTGGCCAGCCCGAGGAATTCCTCCTGGAGCTGGCGCAAGCTCCGTTCCGTGATGTCGCGGATCACCACCACGCCCCCCTGGAGGACCTCGTCGGTACGCAGCGGCGCGCCGATCGCTTCATACCAGCGGCGCTTTCCCCCCGCCTGCATCCAGGTGAAGGTCAGCGCAAACGTCTCGCCGCGCGCAGCCCGTGCTTGCGGGGTTGCCTCCGGCAACAGCACTACGCCACTATCATCCGCCAGCTCCCCGGTGGCCCCGTCCAATAACAGGGTATAAGCGGTGTTCGTTACCAACGGCGTCCCATCCGGCGTGACCACCAGGACGGCATCGGCCAGGCTGGCCAGGATCGTCGCTAACTGCGCCCGCTCGTGCTCGCTGTGTTGGCGCGCCCCCTCCAGCGAGACCGCGAGATGCTGGAGTTCCTCCCCGCGTGCCGCCAACTCGGTGTTGGAGGTGTGGAGTTCCTCGACCGTGGCCTGCATCTCCTCATTCAGCGTCTCCAACTCTTCGTTGGTCGCCTGCATCTCCTCGTTGAGCGTCTCGGCCTCCTCGATGGCCGCCTGCGCTTCCTCGGTGGTCAGCAGATAGGAGTCGCTGGCTGCGCGCAGCTCGGCATTCGTGCGGGTCAACGCCTCATTGGCCGCCAGCAAGGCGTGATTGGTCGCCACCAGGTAGTCCATTTGCTGCTGGTGGTGGGCCACTGCCGCCTCCGCTGCCTCGAGGTCCCCGGTGCGCTGCGCTAAGGCCGCGTGCGTGGTCCGCAGCTCGGCAACCGCCTGCGCCCGCTCCGCCTCCTGGGTGACCTGGGCGGCCTGCGCCTGCGCCAGCGCCCACCGATCCGCGACGGCAGGGGTCACATCGCTTACCAGGATCAGCACGACCGCCCCGCCCGGGCCGACCCCGGCTTGCGGATAGCAGGTGATCTGGAGCTGGGTGGCTTCGCCCGTGGTCACGTGGGGTACGGTCACCTCTTCCAGCGCGATCATTATCTCCTCCTGGAAGGTGCGATCAATGGCGCTGCGGAGCAACCGCGGCGGCAGGTGCTGGGCCAGATGCACCAGGTCCTCCCCGATCGCCGAGCTATGGATCGAGAGCAGGCGACGCGCCGCCGGGTTGATCTCGACAATATCATAGTGGCGGTCGACCACCACCACGCCGAGGGGCAATTGGAGCAGCAGGGTGTCCCGCACGGCGCGGGCCTGCTGGGTCTCCTGCTGCAGCAGGACCAGTTCCCGGGCGGTGACCGAGGGCAGGCGCGGGGCGCTCCGCCCCCCGGCGAGCGGCGGGGCGGGCACCGGCGACAGAACCGGCACGGGCCGGCGCGTCCCCTGGCGCCGGGACACTTTGTGCGCTGGCAGCGCCGGAACGAAGAACTCCGCCAGCGGACTAACCGTCTCCGCGCTGCCCAGCACCAGGTAGCCGCCCTCGCGCAGGGCGAAGGCGAACAACTGGAGCGCGCGCTGCTGCAGCTCCTTGCTGAAGTAGATCAGCACATTGCGGCACAACACCAGGTCGATGCGCGGAAAGGGCGCGCGCTGGCCCAGATCATGTTCGCCAAAGATGACCAGGGCGCGTACCTGCTTGTGGATGGCGTAACCGTCGGGGCCAGCGGTGAAATAGCGCGCCAGCAGCTCGGCGGGCAGCCCGCGCACCGCCCGCTCCGGGTAGATGCCCCGCCGGGCGAAGGCGACAGCATCCGCATCCAGATCGGTGGCGAAGATGCGCACGTCGA
Organism: Chloroflexia bacterium; assembly: GCA_038252265.1. GTDB lineage: Bacteria > Chloroflexota > Chloroflexia > QHBQ01 > JAICKM01 > JBBSAN01. The sequence continues at coordinate 3,511 of JBBSAN010000070.1, read as the reverse complement.
ACCGGGCCAAGTCCTCGCCCAACACCTCGCAGACCAGGATAGCCAGGGAATACGCTTCCTCGCCCGTCGCGCAGCCGGCGGACCACAGGCGCAGCTCCTGGTGCCGCTCCCGGCTGGTGGCGACAAGTTCCGGCAGGATCTGGGTGCGCAAGGCGGCAAACAGCTCCGGGTCGCGCAGGAACTCGGTCACTTTGATCAGGCAGGTGCGGACGAGGTGGTCGTATTCCTCGGGATGGGCGGTCAGATAGGCCCGGTAGCCGGCCAGGTCGGCGGACGCGGTAGCGCTGAGGCGGCGCTACAGCCGGCGGAGGATCGTCGCTGGCTTGTAGGCGCGGAAATCGATCCCGCGCTGCGCCTGCACCTGGTCCAGCAGCCGGTCCAGCTCGGGTGCGGCGTCGGGCTGCGGCGGCACCGGCACCCCGGCGAGCAAGTCGCCCAGGATCGGTCCGATGCGCGGCAGATCGGCGACGATGTCGACCGTGTCGGGGGCCAGCGACTCGGGCATGCCGGGATAGGCGGCGGTGCGCGGGTTTTGAATCACGACCGTGCCGCCGGCCGCATGCACCGCCCACGCCCCCCGCGTGCCGTCCGAGCCGGTGCCGGTCAAAATGACGGCGATCAATTGCTCGCCATAGACCGCCGCGGCACTAATGAGCAGCAAATCGATCGAGGGCTTGGGACGGCCCGCGATGTGCGGCAGCACGGTCAGATCGTGGTCGGTGATTTCCACATGGTGATTGGGCGGGACCACGTAGATGGTGCCCGCCTGGAGGGGGGTCTGGTCGGTCACGGTCACCACGGGTAGGGACGTGCGGCGAGCCAGGATCGCCTCCAAATGGCTGGGCCGGGTGGGGTCGAGGTGTTGGGCCACGATCAGGGGGGCGGGGAAGGTGGGCGGCAAGGTCGCCACCAGCGTCGAGAGCGCTTCGATCCCCCCGGCTGAGGAGCCGATAACGACCAGTTGCAGGAGCGCCGGTTCAGTAGACATGTCGTACCTAGCCTTCGATGAATCGCGGGGGAACCTCACCCCTACCTCGATCCTAGAACCTTGATCACCCGGTCAACGCCGCGTCGTTGGCCGGAGGCTCGCTCAGCAGGAGGCCGCGCAGCAGGTCGGCCTGCTGCGCGGTGTCCGCCGCCTTCGCTTCCATCCGGGTGACCATGCTGGCGATCCCCTGTTGCTGGGCGTTACGGGCCAGGAGGCGCGACAGCGAGACGCTCTCTTCCAAGGCCCGTAGGGCGATATAGAGCGCGTTCTCCACCGACTCCGAATGGACGCTCAGCATCGAGGCGGCGGTATAGGCGTGCCCCACCCGGCACCGGAACCGCACGAGATCCCCGTCGGCGATCTGCCACAACGTGCCGTGGCAGTCCGGGCAGGCGTAGTGCGACGGCGTGCCGATCTGATCGAGTCGCTCCGGGTCACTCACGTCGTTCTGGGCGATGGCCACCTCCAGATCAATATGGTCGGTCACAGCGACCCCTCCTTCTTCGACAGATTCCTGCGCCAGACGCGCCAGTAGCACCGGCATCGCGCTGACAGGTCCGACGAAATCGACGGCGACATGCGCGATCGCGCTCAACGGCATACTGGAAAAGAGCGCGTCGGTCGGATCCTGGACCACGGCCACCCCGCCCCGCTCCTTGATCGCCTTGAGACCCGAGGTGCCGTCATCCAGCATCCCCGAGAGCACCACGCCGATCACCCGGGATCCATACGCCCGAGCCGCCGATCGGAAGAGCGGATCAATCGCTGGGCGGTGCATATTCTCCTTCGGCCCCCGCCCCACGCGCACCGCGCCATTCGCGAGCAGCAGGTGGTGGTCGGGCGGCGCCACATAAATCTGCCCCGGCTTGATCACCTGCTGATCCTCGGCCCAAACTGCGGGCAACGGGCCGCTGCGATCCAGGATTGTGGGCAGCATGCTGGGGCTGTGCGCGGGCATATGCAACACGACAAAAACAGCGGCGGGCAGATCGGCAGGCAAGCCGCGGACCAGCGTGATCAACGCTTCCACCCCCCCCGCCGAAGCCCCGATGACAATGATATCATGTCCAGGCATCCGCCCCTCCTTTACTAATATGCGGTTAAGGTAGCCACTCCGCCGCATCGGCCATGCTAGATCAGCACCGTTAGCCGCCGAGGGGCTTCGCGGGCGGAGTGGGCAGTCAGGGCGGTCAAGATCGCGACAACCGGGCGGACGGCGATCGGGGGTGCGGGGCGAAATACGCCGCCGGAGGGACAAAGATCGGCTCTCCCGGTAAGTGCTCCGCCAGGGCGGTATCCAAAGACGCAGCGAACGCTGGCGGGGCGGTTGGGACCGGATCGGTCATGGGGCCTCCTCTGGGTACTGGACGACGGCGCGTACGATGATAGTCCGCTGTAAAACAGGAATGCGACCATGGGCCGGGCGGCGCGCGGGCCAGGATCGCCTCCAGATGACGGGGCCGGGTGGGGGCGCGGTATTGGGTAATGAGCAGCGGGCGGGAAAAGGGGCGGCAGCGGGGCTACCCGTGTTGAGAGGGCTTCGATCCCCCGGCCGAAGAGCCGCTGATGAGTTGGTCGGGCGGATCGGTCTCATCTATCGGTAAGCAACCATAGGTACGCAACATCCTTTCGGGCCGCCACCGGCGATCCCTGCGGGGCGGATCGGTATCCCGAGCTCCGTGCCGAGTCGGCTTAGAGCGCGTTAAAGAAGTTCGTGATTCGTGCCTAGCAGATTTCGCCGTCAGGCAGCTTTTTTAACGCGCTCTTAAGCACAAGTGCCCCGGTCGGCGAACTCCCTGGTCGCCGTGGATACCGTGCCACGCGGTTACGAGACCGGCGGGCGCAGGCGGTGCAAGGCGTGCCGCAGGCGGCCCCACTCCGCCTCGGTGAGCCGCAATTGCTGGGCGTCGCGCAGGAGGGCTTGGGCGCTCCGGCTGGTTGCGACGATCCCCAGCACCGCCGACGGGAGCTTGCCGCTGAGCGCCAGCAGCTCCGTCGCATCCGTCCCCAGCGCTTGGCTGATCGCGAGGATCGTGTCCGCAGCGGGCGGCGGCAGGCGGTCATGTTCCAATTTGCTGATGTACGAGACATCCCGGCCCACATGTTCCGCCAACCAGCCTTGACTCCGGCCCGCCACCTGGCGGTAGTTCCGTAATAAGGACCCAAAGGATGCGGCCATCAGGAATCCTCCCCCGGCAAATAGCAGCTGCTCACCGTTCCCGTCTAGCATAAAGGGGATTGAGTGGTTTGTCAAGTCAAAGCCGCGGAGGGGTCGGTGCCCGATACCTTTGTCTGGTACCAGCTGGTTGCTAAGATCCGAGCAACCAGCCGGTACCGCATACGGCCCACCAACGCGCACGAAGAGCCCGGCGTATAGTCGTGATCGCTGAGTCGTCGATGATCACGCAAGCGTCGTGATAGGGCTGGGGGCGCAGGGCCGAAGCCAGCGGCGGGCGAACGGCTGGCCTGCGGCAAGGACGGGAGTGGGCTCACCGCGCGCATCGGCGACAGCGGACGGACGGT
>JBBSAN010000069.1:0-14835 GCA_038252265.1 Chloroflexia bacterium | reverse complement strand
TAGCTTGCCCTTCAGCCAGGTTACCAGCAGGCAGCGTTAGGCACGCACTCAAGGGCAATTAGCTTGCCATTCATTCAGGTTACCGACAGGCAGAGTTATGCGCGCACTCAAGGGCAGTTTAATTGTAGCGTGACCCACTAGGGCACCTGGGCCGGATAGGGACGCGCCTGGTCGAATAGCCACCCGCCTTGCCCGTCGGAGCGCAGAATCGTGCCGCCGTCGCCGACCAGCATCGGGACCCCCTGGTTAGTCAGGCGGCGTTCCAGCCCGCGCAGGTTCGCGTGCGTCGGGCTGGGGGCGAGGGTCCACGTCCCGCCGTGGTAGTGCAGGATCGTGCCGCCGTCGCCGACGGCCCAACCTTCGCTACTCCCGCGCATGGACACGCCCTGCAAATTCATCGGCCCCGGACTGGGCGCGACCTCCCAGCGATCGGCGCGGTAGTGCAGCAGCGCGCCGCTGTTGCCCACGGCCCAGCCTTCCCCCGACCCGCCGAAGGCGACCCCGTTCAGCTGGCCGACGGCTGGTAGCGGGACCACGCTCCACTGGCCGGCCTGATAGTGCAGGGCCGGCCCGTCGCCCACGGCCCAGCCTTCAGCCGGCGTGATCATATCGATGCTGGTCAACGTATAGCCGGTGAAGGGCAGGGCCACACGGGTCCAGGCCCCGCCGGTGTAATGCATAATCAGCGGTGCCCCGGCGTTGCCGCCGACCGCCCAGGCGTCGTCCGCTGTGAGCGTTTGCACGCTGTTGAGCCGTCCGGTGACCGCCAGGGGATCACTCGTGGTCGGGCCCGCCACCGGTATGATGACGCCGTCGCCCACGGCCCAGCCCTGGTCGGCAGCCTGGGCCGGCCCCTGATTCACGGGCACGAGATCGACGCTGGTCAGCGCATGATCCGTGCGCGGGAACCGCTGCGGCTGCCAGCGATCCCCGCCATCCCAGAAGAGCATGGTGCCCCCCGCGCCCACGGCCCAGCCCTCGTCCGGTTCAAAGATCGAGATACTGTGCAAGTTGGCCGTGATCGCGGCGGGCGTGGGCACCGGGGTTGGTGTGGGCGGATAGGGCGGGTTGGCCTGCCCGGCGAAGGCAGCAGCCAACGGCACACTCGCCAGTCGCCCGGCGTGCTCCCAGACTAACCACGGCCCGGCGAGGGCGAGACGCCCTGGCCCGCTGGCGGCGCTGACCAGGTGGACCGGCCCGCTATCGGTGAGCCGCTGGCCCAGGATCGCGCCGCCGCTGCTCCAGACCAGCACGGCGGGGGTGCCCACGACGGCCCTGTAGTCGGGGTCGGGGCCGCTGCGGGCGAGAACCGTCTGATCATCAAGCGGGATCGGGGACGCGACGGGGAGCCGGCGGTCCAGGAGCGCGAGTCCCAGCGGGAGGTACCCATCGTGAATCGGGCTGCTTTCCAGCATGGTCTTGACCTGGCCGGTGGCGCGGGTGTACACCTGAATGCGGAAGGGCTGGCTATCCCGGCTGCGCCAGGTTTCCTCGGTCCAGGCCAGGTAGCGGTCATCCATGACCGGGACACCAAAGACGGCCCGCTCGGTTGGCAGCACCTCGACGACGGTGGTCGTCCCGCTGTCCAGGTTTTTGAGCAGCACCCGCGAGGCACCGAGGGGGCCTTCGACCCAGGCCACCGTCCGGCCCGCGATGGCCGGCAGTCGCTGGTCCACCGGCCCGGTGGCGACCGCAAACGGCACGCCGGTCGCCAGGTCTTGGCCGAGAATATCATGATCGCCGGTCTGGTACGTCGCCTCCCCGTTCTGCCAGACGACGAGCGCGCCGGAGAGCGCCGGATTCGTCTGCTCGCCCAATGCGTTGGTGATGGTCAGGGGGTGGCCCGTCTTCAAGTCCAGCCCGAAGATGTCGGCATTGGGTGGCCGATACCCTTGGGCTGCCGGAAGCGACTCCTCGCTCCAAATCAGATCGGCAGCGGAACCCAGGGGAGCCGATTGGATCCGGTCCGGCAGGGAGGGGCCGGGGATCGTCAGCGGGCCGGTGGCATAGCGGGCCTGGTAGCGATAGGTGCCCAGTTGGGCCAGCAGCACCTCGCCCGGGGTGCCGGCGTGCTCCGGGTGCCATTCGAACACGGCGCGCTGAAAGTATTGCACCGTGTGGGGCTGGTGGTCGAGGCTGCTGACCTCGGTGAACTCGTCACTGATCGGGTAGCCTTGTTGGGCCAGCCCGCCGTGGCTCTCCCAGTAGGCGCGGAACGTACCGCCCACCGTGTGTCCCGTTTCGGCGAAGAAGCGCGGGTTATCGGCGCTCGGGTGCTGACCGGGCGCCGCGTCGGCCAGGCCGTAGGGCAAGGGATAGAGCAGGTGGTATTGGTACACCCCCAACAGGCTCAAGAGCACCGCGTAGGGCGTGCCCGCATACTCGGGGTGCCACTCGAAGATGGCCCGCTCAAAATATTGCACCGTATAGGGCTGACGGTCCAGGTCGCTGGTCTCCGGGATCTCTTCGCTGAGGGGATAGCCTTGCTGGGCCAGCCCGCCGTGACTCTCCCAGTAGGCCAGGAAGGCACCCTGCACCGTGTGGCCGGTTTCAGGGAAATAGCGGCTGCCCGCCTGCGCAGTAGCCGGGGCACCGGCGCTGCTCCCCGCCGCCAGCGCGACGGCACACAGCAGCCCAATCAGGCGGAACGATGGATCTTTGTGCATGGTTGCCCCCTATGGCTAAAGGCGCGTACATGTCCGCACAGGGTGGCCGGGGCCGGGGCATGGACGCAGGACGTATCCCAGGCTGGGTACCGCAGCGTGACCGTCCTTTGTAGAACGGACGAGCCGGGACCTGGTTGCCCGCCTGTATGATCGTGCCCCAGGAGTGCCGGGGTGGTCCCGCCCATCTCCTGCCCCCTAACCAGTTGGCTGGCGGCCTACTCAGCCGACGCATCTGGTGCGCCCCTGGCACATATCTAACTTAGGCTAGTGGAAAAGCTGGATCGCTATCGCCACGAAGTCTTCCGGGCGCTCTGGCACGCCTTCCAGAATGTGGTGATGGTCGCTCCGACCTAACGCCGCGCCATTTACCCTTACGAAATACCTCCAGGATCTGCCGCTGACCGCCTCATCCCGGATGATCAGCCCGCCCTGGTCCGCGTGACCGAGGCTCTCAATCCATTGCTGCACCGTCCCTCCGCCCGAGCCGAGCTTGCGGCATCTGATCCAACGGGATAGCCTGCGCTGTTGGATCAGATCGAGGCCCAGGGGACAGCACTACGCGCTCAATTACCCCCGGCGTCGGAGTACTAAAGGGCGGGCCATTGCGGACCCGCCCTTCCTGCCTATCCCCAGCAGACACCCAGCTAGCGCGGCGTGAAGCTCGTTGTGGTCCGATACGGCTGGCCGTTCACGGTGAACGCCACATCGATCACCACGGTGAAGCCCGACGCGGCATTGCCGATACTCCGGCTGCAACTCGCCACGCCGTCCGGGCCGCTCACTCCGTCGCAACTGGGCGTCGTGGTCCGGTAGTGCCAGTCGGTGTGCATCGGGATATTCGCCAGCCCCTGGCCGTTGTTGCAGATGGCCCCGGAAACTGTCAGCGATCCGCCAGAGGGCATGGGATCGGACACCCAGGCCTGCGCGGTGATGCCCGCGCCCGCGGCACACTGCCCCGAAGGGGGAGGAGGCGGAACAGTCGCCGTGGCCGGGGCGGGGGGCGGCGTAGCAAGTGGCTGCGTAGCAGGCGGTTGGGTGGCGGCAGGGAGTTGGGTCGCCGCCGGGGTAGGACCACCAGAGGGCGGAACGGGTGCGGCGGCGGGGTTACTGTTGTTGGGGTAGCTCCGATCCAGTTGATACTTGCCGAGTTGGGCCAGGAGCACTTCATAGGGGGTCCCAACGTTCTCGGGGTGGGCCTCGAAGACCGCCCGTTCGAAGTACTGCACGGTGTAGGTCTTGCCGTCCAGCGCGCTGACCTCCGTCAGCTCATCGGTCAGCGGATAACCTTGCTGAGCCAGTCCGCCGTGTCCTTCCCAGTAGGTGCGGAAGATCCCGCCGACGCGGTGCCCGGTTTCAGCGAAGGCCCGTGCGTTAGCCGCGTTCGGGACGCTGGCCGGGGTGCCGCCAGGGTAATGCGTCTTCAGTTCATAGGTGCCGAGTTGGGCCAGCAAGACCTCGTAGGGGGTGCCCGCGTTCTCCGGGTGGCGCTCAAAGACAGCCCGCTCGAAGTATTGCACCTGGTAGGTTTTCCCGTCGAGGGCTGATTGTTCAGGGAACTCTTCGGTTAGCGGGTAGCCCTGCTGGGCGAGGTCCCCGTGCTCCGTCCAATACTGGAGAAACAGCCCGCGCACGGTGTGCTGAGTTTCAGGGAAATAGCGCACGTCAGTCTGCGCAGCCAGCGACACAGACCAGGGACGAGTGATCAAGGCAGAGAGCAGCAACACCCCGATCAGAGCGAGCGGGACAACGAACCGGCGGAACATGAGGTCACTCCTTTGTGAGTACAGGCCGTGCCCGTCACACAACCCGGCAAGCGATCAGAACTGCGACCCCATTATAGCATAATGCTCCTTCGGTTGCCGTCTGTCACTCACTCCGGAAATTCGCGTTCTAACAACTCTACGATGACCTCCCGGATCGTGACCCCGCGTTGGGCACAGCTCCTCTTCACGCGCCGGTGCCGACTCTCCGGTCCATCGAACGTCATGCGCTGGTGCTGCTCCTCGGCGGTACGGCTCTCCACCCACTGCTCCGCATCCGGGGCCAGATCGGGGCCGACCTGGAGGGCAGCTACCGCCCGTGACTTTCTTCGCGCTCATCTGTCCTCCCCACCCCGCGCCCGCCGCTCGTCGGCCACGCTTGGAATTTTCGTCACCTGTCCGCGTGAGTCCCGGGCCCATCCCGCTGCGCGGGTGCTCGGACCGCTGCCGCCGGGTGCCCTCCGCTGGCGCAAGGCGGCCCCGCCAGGCGGACGTCTCGTGGGTGGAACCCACTTCTTTTCGGTCCTGCCGGGCCGTGCGCCGCGTGCCTGGCGGCTCGAATTAGTCTCGAATCCCGCCTTCGAGCCGAATTCGGTCCAGCATTCGAGATCAGGGGACAAATCCCTCTAGAAGATCCCGCCCACCTCCACATCTCCGGTCGGCTCCCCCTCGGGCCGATACATCCCCTCCACGCCATCGTCGGCACACGGGTGGGGGCGGCGCGGGCAGGGGTCCGGCAGCCCCAGCCGCGCCCGCGCCTCCTGCCAGTGCGGGGCTGGGTAATACGCCGGATGATCCACAACAGCTCGCGCGTCGATCTGGTCCGGGTCGTTGTCCGCCACGCGGGCGCGCAGCTCGTCGAGCACAGCCTGGACATCCTCGCCCGAGTATCATGGCGGGAGGCCCCTAGAGGGATATGTGCGTACAGTCTCGTCCGGCGGCTCGTCCGGCGGCTCCGGCGGCGGACAGGGACCGTGGAAGAGAAAGCCTGCGCTGCGCTGCCAATCCTCGCCCGTCAGCTACTTACAGCGGTGGCAAAAGCGGATGCCGATGAGCGGGAGCGTGCCGTCGTCGCGCTACGCCCCACAAGCCCGGCAGGCCACGCAAAGATCCCGTACCGCTAGGTCGCTTGATTCCCGGTGAGTAGCAATACGCCCAGCCCATCAGCCATGTGCGCGGGATCGCCCCAGAAGTGCTCAATAAGAAAAGAAAGCGGGCTACGTTGTACATCGCCTCCCGTCGCTCGTGGTGCTGGAAGGCCCGATAACCCGCCTTCCATTCGTCCGGCGAAGGAATGTGCATAATAGGGTCCTTCTATGAAAGCGCGCTGTGTTGGTGGAACACGGGCGGGAGATCGATTAGCCACTGATGACGACCCCCGCCGACGGGTGAGCGGGAGGGTCAGCAGCACATCGAGGAGGGGTTGGAGGTCCGGCGGCAGGGCGGCGGGAGCCATGGCGGGAGTCTAGCAGGCGGATCTAGCGCTGTCAAGGTGCCGAGCAACCAGGGAGGCACCAACCTAGTGGCATCCTGAGTTTACCCAACCCTCGTAGTGCAGACCCACCCCTTCCGACAGTGGGGTGTACCTCGTCTTGACACTCCTCATTGACCCTGCTATCATACACCGCAAATCACCCTTGGGTTCACCCCGGTCGTGTGACGGGCACGGCCCCACCGCAGAGAGGTCCACCCTCACCTTGGCCTCCTTAACTGCATAACGAAACGCTCCGCCGGTGTGCCACCACTGCGGAGCGCGACCCAGCCCGTGAGCGGGGCGAGGTCGCTGCATTCGAGCATAGACTGCGCGTTGGTGCTATGCCTGCTCCCGGCGGTCGGGCAGCAGGGGGCTTTGTTGACCCGCGCCCCATTCCCGTAGCGCGCCCGGCCCGCGTGCTCAGGGAGATGGGCCTGCTGAGTCAACACGCCGCCGTCGTCAGCAGCAGCCATTACCCCGCCGACCCGCCCGCGGTGCCGGCGGACGACCCTGGCCGGGTCGGGGCCGGGCGTCGGAGCAGCTTGGGTAGCGAAGGGAACGCGACATGTTCGGAGCGACTGAGATAGACGCGCAGATCCTCGCCGAGTGGCGGGGGTTCTTTGGTATGGCCGCAGGGACGGCGGCCGGGCTGGCGGGGCTGGTGTTTGTGGCGCTGTCCCTGCATCTGAAAGGGATTCGCGCCGATCCGCCATACCGCTACCGGGCCCGCAGCAGTTTGGCCTCCATGATGTTGGTGTTTGTGGTATCGAGTCTGGTCCTGCTCCCGCGGCAACCGAGCGCGTGGGTCGGGCTGGAGGCGCTGGTGGTGATCGGCGCAGATGGAGCCTTCTTGACCTGGAGTTTCCTGCGGGCGCGCGCGGCGGTGGCGCAACGGCAGGGGGGGCTGCGGCGCTTGCGGCCCTACCAGCGACGGACCACCCTGGCGGTGGGGCTGTGTCTGTTCGGGATGGGGGGGGCCGCGTTGGTGGGGACGGGGCTGGAAGCGGGCTTCTATGTGCTGGCGGCGTTCAGCGTGGTGACGATGGTGTGGGTGGTGATCAACACCTGGGCGCTGGTGCTGGGCATCGCCGACGAAGAGGGCAGCAATGGCCGCGCGGAGGGGAAGTAAAGGGCAGCCCTGTAGCTTGCCCCTGGTGGCATGTGTGCTTATTCCGGGCCAAGTACCCGAACGCCCTGAAAGGCCAAGACCGAGTTCGGCCCTGAGCAGAGTACTGTTGTAAGGCTTATGACGCGGCTGGCCGGCGTCACATTGATCGCTCTCCAAAGATACTCTCGAACTAACCCCTGAACTGGTTCATGGACCGCACCCCCGCCCACCGCCACCAGCTCCAGGCCGCCCTCCTCGCCGCCTTCCCCACCCGCGCGGCGCGGGCGCAGCTGGTCGCCTATGCGTTAGACCAGTCGCTGGCGGCCATTGCGGGCGAGGGACCGCTCACGGAGGTGGTCTTTCGGTTGCTAGAGTGGGCAACCGCGCATGACCAGATCCGCGCGCTCGTCGAAGGCGCGCTCCGGGCCAATCCGACCAACCCGACGCTCCAGGCGTTCGCGGCCACACTAGACCAGCCACCACCTGCGGCTGGCCCCACCGCGACCGGGGCAGCGCCTAACCGTGAGGACATTCTCCTCGAACCCAAGCAGCGTACGCTCCTCGCCACCGTTGTCGCCCCGGCCCGCGCCACCCCTCCGCCGCCCTCCCGGGCATCAGACCGCGCATCCGGGCTGGCTGGCTTTGTCCGGGGCGTCCTGGGCAATGGGGTCGCTGCGGTCTTACAACCCCTGCTGCCCCTGCTGCTCGCCTTCTTCATCGGCGGCGGGGCGCTCGTCATCGGGCTGACGTTCTCGCAGCCGCCCTGGCGGATCGCTGCGCGCCTGGGGTTCGGCCCTGCCGTCGGGCTGGTGCTGGCCTGGATGATTAATCACCCAGGCCAGCGGACCGTCCCAGACTGGGGCGTGGAGCGCCTCTTCCCCGGAGCGGCGGGCGGCCCTGCCGTCAATGCGGTCGCCGAGCTGCGCGATGGAGCCACGCCCCTGCTCGTCGCCTTCCGCCAGGGGTGCGGCGCACCCCTCTCGTGGTCGCGGATGCGCCCCGGGAATCGACAACCGCCTGCGGACCCGGCGGGCGGTTGGTGGGGCTCAGGATTTTCCTTGAGCGCGCTCATTCAGGAACAGGGTGAGGTCGTAGTCGCCCGGTGATTGGCCGTAGCGGGTCAGCAGGGCGGCGGCTTCACTGCGGTGCTGGGTGGCATGGATGAGGGCATCCACCAGGATATGCCACACGACCCGCTCGCGCACCGCCCCGGGGATGACATAGCGGATCGTGCCGTTCAGCGTGGCCTCATCCAAGGAGTCGATATACGCCCGCAGCTCCCGTTGTTCCGTCGCCCAGCGGTCCTGGAGAGCGGTGAGCGTCGGGAAGGCCGCTTCGTGCAGCTCGGTCGCGTCATAGGCTGCCTCGTCCGCCAGCGGTTCCTGGTAGAACCCCTGGAACGTGATGCGCCACTGCCAGAGGTTGTCCAGCAGGTGGACCATCGTGGCGCGCAGCCCGGCGTGCCCGGTCCCGAGGTGGGTCGGGGCGGCGTACTGCTCCGGACTCACCCGGGCGCAGGCGGCCAGGAAGCGCGCATCGGCCCAGTCATTGTAATCATACAGCAGCTTGATTTCATCGATTTTCATCGTCGGATCTCCGCCTGAGTAGTCGTCGCCGCGCCCACCGATGGTCATCGGCCAGCGCGATGCAAATACGATAGAGCTGGTTTCGGAATCAATCTCGGGTGGTTCTTACGCGAGGCCAATAAGGAGCTGATTTGTCTATGAGCCTGAACAAACCAACCGGATGGACCGGTGTCTGCTCACGAGGCGCCTGTGCCTATCCAGCGGAGATACTTGTACGACCCCAGCACTGGGCAAGAGCATACTGACCAGGGGACGAGTATCCGGCCCTATCGCGTATTTAGTTGTGTGCCCATTCAAGAGACGTCGGCCCGCAGTGGCGCTGTCGTACTTAGGGCGTAAACCGTTGCCAATGGCCTTCGGAGACCACTTCGACGGTCCCGTCGGTCACTTTGATCGCGGTCTCATCGTCGATCGCGTACAGCGGCACGGGTACGGCGGCGCTCATTCTTGCCACGTTGGCCGTGGAACTTTCGGGGTGATCCGCGTGATCCAGGTGCGGCAGCACCGCAAAGTCAACCAGTCCCAGCCCCGTATCGATGACGAAGGGCCTATTCGGGTCATCGTACGTCTCTCCGAAAATAGGGGCGGTCACCATACTGCTGGCGCTCACCCCCACATAGACGGTCTCGCGCAGCGACGGCAGGAGGTCGGCCAGCCCGGACTCCCGCATCCAGCGGCACAGATACAGGACATCGCCGCCCTGCACCAACAGGGCGTCCGCCTCCCGGACAGCCGCGATCCAATACTCTGCTTTGATGCTGGGGAGGGCCGTGAGTTCCAGCACGCCCAACGACTTCCACCCCAATGCGCACAGGGGGTTGGCGGTTGCTCCGCTGATGAACCGGTAGGCCAGGGCAGGCCCGCCGGGGAAGGGGTAGATCGCCGTGGGAATGCAGAGGGCGCTGGACTCGGCAATCGGTTTGCCCAGCGTCTCGACCAGCGCGTTGTGGATGCTCGGGTTCTTGATGCCAGCGGAAGTGAGCAGAAATTTCATGATTCCTCTCCTTGACGATTTCATGGGTGCCGAAAGGCGCCTCCCGTCCCTCTCTTTGATCCGGAAGCAGAACGACCCCAGAACGTCACGATTGCGTTTCTACCCCCGTGCGTCGTCTGCTCTCCCGGACGTCTTGCAACAAAGGTCTTGCACTCCCTAACACCACAGGAGTCTGTGTCTCTTTTTACACGTATCCTGACATTGTTGGCGAATGCGGAATCCGCGTATGTGCCAGCTGACTTTCCAGAGCCGGTCAGGCCCGCTACCGGGATTCGCCAACAATGTCAGGATACGTGTAGTTGTAGGACATAGCAGGTGGGTGAGCAGGTGGTTCAGTGGCGCAGCGCTCCTGGGGGGTCCGCGAACGCGGGTGTTTTCCACGCCAGCCCCCGGTCGGGACCAGGGATGCCTCCCTACGGGCGGCTGCCCCCCTGGCCCCAAGCGGCGGTCCGGTGCGCGTGGCCGCACGGGTGCTGCCGGGGCCGGTCCGTGACCGCACGGCCAGCCGGAACCTCAGCGCAGCACCAGGAGGTCCAGCCAGTTGCTGCGGGGTTCCGGGCGGGAGGCCGCCGCGGCGTCCTGCGCGGCCCGGCGGAGTCGTTCTTTGCCGCGAAGGAATTCCTCCTCGGTGAGGCTGCGCAGCGTGGTGTCGGCGCGGCGCAAGGTGTCCACCTGGGCGAGGAACTCGGCGAGGCTGGTCGGGTAGATCTCGGGAATCGGCTCCAGGGCATCCCGGCGGAATCCGGCGGCGGCGAACGCCTGGCTGGTCTGTTCTACGGAGGGGTAGGTCGCGACCGTCCGCGCGGTCTCGGGGAACCAGCGGACGAGTTCGACCCGGTTGAGCCGGCCGGAGAATCCCTGGCGGATGAGCACGGGCGCGCCGGGCCGGAGCACGCGGCGGATTTCGCGCGCGGCGGCTTCCAGGTCGGGGATGTGGTGGATCACGAGGGACAGCCAGGCACCGTCCGCCGCGCCGTCGGGCAGGGGGAGGGCGCTGGCGTCGCCCTCTAGCACCTGGAGGCCCGGCTGGCGCGGAATCTGGGCCCGCATCGCCGCCGACGGTTCGACCGCGAGGATGCGGAGACCGAACCAGTCGCGGAAGGCGGCAGCGAACGCGCCGGTCCCCGCGCCGATGTCCACCACGGTCATTCCGGGGACCGGGCGGAGGTGGCGGCGTATCGCGTCCTGCCAGTGCCCGAGCCCATCTCGCGGAACCTCCCGGACCGCCTTGAACGCTGCCGCGGTCTGGTCGTCGTAGTTGATCCGGGCCATGTCGTACCTCCTGATTGATCCTGCTGCGCGATCGTGCTGCGGGCGGTCATTGCGGAGCCGCGACCACGATCCCGGATCTCAAGTCCCGGTCATCCAGCGGAAGCCGGGGCGTGACGACGGCAGAGAGCGCCAGCCGCTGAGTGTTCCAAGGCTTGCGCTGATCTGAGCCGTGGCCGGTCCGCCCGGAGGCGACGCGAACGCCGTACCGGCGCCGAGGCCCGCGAGAGCGAGGCCCGAGACGGCGAAGACGGCGAGACGCTTGTTGGGCCGGGCCGACAAGCCATCCCGCCCGTCAGCAGTCGAAGACCGACCAGCAGATGGCGTTGCGCAACCGCTGATCGTCCAGGACCAGATCGCGAATCGCCTCCGGCAGTTGGTCGCGCTGCCAGCGGCACTCGCGCCGACCGGCCTGCTCGCCCGCACCGTCCGGCGCCGCCGCGCGCGCCGCCTTGATCGCGTAGGCGGCGGCACCGAGTTCGTGCGCGGCGACATGAGCGACCACCGCCGCCTGCCCGGCGGCATACGCGGCATGGCGCGCCGCTCCGCGCAGATCCCGGGCCGCCGCCATCGCATGGCCCCCCGCCGCACGGGCCTGGGCCATCGGGATCTCGCCGCGCACCCAGGCCCGCGCCTGCGCAATGGCGTGAGCGGGCCGCGCGTCCGCTGGCTGCGCCGCCGCGAAGAGGGGCAGGACGTGCTCCGCACACATGGCCGCCCACAGGGCAAGCAGGTGATGGTCGGCATCCGTGAGCGTCCCGCCGCGGCGGAGGGTGATGAAGCGCGGGTCGCGCTCGGTGGGGAGGATCATGCGGCCCCTTTCATGGGGTAAACCGAATACTCGTGTAGCGCGGGGCAACGTAACTGGATGGTAGTAGCATCAAGTTTCAGCCACGGGCGTTCGCTCTCTCCCAGATTGGGGATCGGACCACAGGGGGACGAACAACAAGGCTAAGGAATGCTTGGGTGCTGTCCCCTAATTTACTTGATCGGCAAAGAATTTCAGGTTAATCAAGTAAATCGAGGGATCGTACCAACTTTTGCGGGTCGATCTCTGAAATGATCTTCGCCCACTTTCACTACCTGCCTCTGCCTAGTCCTCTGACCTTGATCCGCCCCCTTATTCTATGCCTCGAGAATTACTAAGCTTGCTGGTGGATCTATTTTATCGTTCATCGGGCTTGTTTCATTTTGCTTTGGCCGCAGTTGTTCCCGTCGGCTCCAGCAGCACCCCATTCTTCGATACAGCGGGTTCCGTGCAGAGGCTCCGGTTGAAGCAACAGGGTCGGCGCATTCCGGCCTTGAGTTTCGAGCAGGCGACCTCGATCCGTCGTCGACGCGTTTCCGGTTGCGCCGTTGCGCTGATCCAGCGGATCCAGTCCCAGCGCGCCATGGTCGTGCAATCCATCCACCCGGTATGCGCCGCTGGGTCGGCCGCAAACGCACTTTCCAGATCCGCTGGTACCGGGGGTTCCGTCCATTCTTTAGCCGGCTCAATCGCCAGCAGTACCGTCTCGCCTACGTCTGCTCCCGCGGCGGCGCGCAGGGTTGCGTCGACCCTGAGCCAGTGGCTTCCCGTACCGTCTGGTTCGAGCGCGGCTTTGAAGCGGAAACCCTTGAGGGTGCCCTCCACCATCGTCAGGCCGCGGGATGGCAGCTGCGCACTGGCGCTCTTCGGCAGTCGCAGCAGGGTCCATGCGCCAATTTTAAAGACTTCCGCTTCAAAACGGATCGTCGCCATCGTTGCTTGCTCCTTGCTTATGCTCACGATCGTTGGCGATCCTTCGCACCCGCCGTGGCCGGTGGGTTTATCGCCCTGGAGGAGGATCCCCAGCCCTTCTGCGGTAAGAGCCAGGTAGCGGTTTAGCATCTATGGTCTAGTCCTGATCCGTTCATCGGGTGACCAGTTGCGTTTCGTGCGGGCCGCACTCGAGGGAAAATAACGGGGGCAACCGGCAGGCGGAAAAAGTTCCCAGAATGCACGGTGGGGGTCCTTCTCCGGTGCCACCAAGTAGACACCCTGCCTCCTGAAAGCGCACCACGAGCCAAGAACCGGGCCAAAACAGCCGAAGGGCCAACACCAAAAAACAAGTCGGAACTTTAGCGAGGAGCGAGGAGCGAAGAAGATCGTGGAAACTTGAGTCTACTACTATCCAGTTACGTTGCCCCTCGTTGCAGCAATGTTCGGTTTACCCCTTTCCTGAACACAAATTTGAACAGTCCGGACCTACAGCGATATTGTAACCCATTCCTTGTCAATTTGCACGATTTTTACTGGTCACTACATTTGCACTTTTTGATTAAACGTCATACGGCGGCCACATTTAGGGCCAATGCGGCAATCTGCCGCAAGATGTGGATAGGCTCCGCGAACGGCCAGGCACGAATTGTAAAAAGTGCAAATGTAGTGACTGGTGTTTCAGCAAGAAGTTAACACGCCTGAAGCTAAGCACGGCTTGCACAGCCCCCGTTCGCACCTGGGGGTGCGCACTCCATACAGCACGGGGCGCGGGGATCGGCGGATGCTGGCCCGCCGACCACGCAACGCCCGTAACGGTGGCGTCCGCGCTGCCTCCGCTGATGTGGCAATCGGCCCGCAACGGGGGGCGGGTCGGCCTGGGCGGGGGCGTGGTCGGCGGGCTGCTCGTGGGGCTGGTGGGGGGGCTGGGAAACGGACTATTGTATGGGCTGACCAGCGGGCTGATTGGCGGGCTGATCAGCGGGCTGGGCGTCGGCCTGGTGGGGGGCTGATTGGCGGATGGGCGGCCTGCCTCGCCCATCTGAGCGTGCGGGTCCTGCTCTGGCGCAGTGGCACCCTCCCGCTGAACCTGGTTCCCTTCCTCGACTACGCCACCGACCGGATCTTGCTGCGTCGGGTGGGCGGGGGCTACCTATTCACCCACCGGCTGCTGCTGGAGTACTTCGCCGGGCTAGAGGAGCCTAGCGCTGATCCAGTTCCCACACCCGCCGAAGACGATACCGGGGGCAACCCCGCCGACTAGCGCAGAGGCAGGTACCGCGCCGCCCATTCCGCATGACCCACGGCACTGCGCCGATGCGCGGCGGCGTTCGCCCCGTCGGTGAGTAGCGCCGCCCCCACACTGAGGAGGGCAAAGGCGCTGGCCTGCGCTCCCGCGCTCGCCCCCGGCGACCGCCCGGCGCGGAGGGTCGCACTCTCCGCTGCCAGCGCCCCGACCGATCCACCAGCGGTAACGTCCCCCGAGGGGCGCGGGCCTAAACCCACAGGGACCGACAACGATAATAACTCGAGTTTAGACAAAATGTAGCGGTCAGGGCGGTCGGCGGCCCTGCGCCCAGGCGTGCTGTGGGGCGGGGCTAGGGTTTCCCCGCCATTTATGCGACTTTGGAGCCATCCGGCGGCCTGCGCCAAACTCCCCATAAATCGGCCGATTCGCCTACCGCCGCCCGGCTCACGCCTGATTACGCACCAGCGCCGGGCTGACGACCCTGCATTTTGTCTAAACTCGAGTAATAAGGGACTCGCGAAAATTAAACTAGCCATACTCTATGTTCATCGTTCCTACAGCATCAGCCAGTCGGGCTAGGTAATTTTTCGCGAGTCCCTAAGTACCGTTGCACGCGTTACGCAAACGGCCTGGGGCACCTACCCCAGGCCGTTGGTATGGCGCGCCCAATAGGCCCAACCCCACCAGAGCTGCCGGTCAGGCCGCGCCGTCGGCCAGAGCGGTCTTCGCTGCCGCCAGGGCTTGCTCCAGCAGGGCGATCTGCTCGCGCACGGTGGCGCGCTCTCCCGGCGGCACAGTGTGCCAATCGAGGCGCAAGAGGGTGGTCGCCGCACTATCAAGCGCACGGGCGCGGTAGGGGATCTGGGCTAGCCCGTCCCGCCCGGCGCCGGTGCGGCGGTCCAGCGCGGCCCGCTCGAGGGGTGTCGCACCGTGCGACATGGCTTCTTCGCTACTATCTTCTGTCGTAAGTGTCGCACCGTGCGACACTTCT